>NZ_CDRJTB010000096.1:0-17618 GCF_976954365.1 Paenibacillus sp. Marseille-Q9583 | reverse complement strand
TCGAAAATGTATACACACTAGAAGAACACTGGTCATGCCTGCTGTCTCATTACATTACTAAAACATGTGAACCGTGTAAAGATGGTAACCGGACATAAACGCCCCTTTGAACCTTTTTAACACTAAGGATTCAGAGGGGCATTTTGGTTATTATTTTATTCTAAAAATCGTTACGGATTGTTTAGGGAACTCATAAGAAAAACTGCTGCCCATCGTCGTAAATTTGGTTTGCTTAGGAGAGACAAGCTCTTTATTCTCGAAGTTATTTTCATCCTCAAGCTGGTATCCCGACAGTTCATATACTTCGATGGACAAGTCCTTTTTTGCCATCTCTTCTAATATAATCTCAGCAGAAAAGCTGTTCTCTTGTACATTCACTGTCTTAAGAATGATATCCCCTGTGGAATCCTCCATACTTGCTGTGTAATACAGCGGTTCGATGATCGGAAGTTTGTCCTCCGTCTCATTGATCAGCTCTCCGTTAATATAAGTACGAACATGTCTGTCTGATACTTCTAGCTTCAGATCGTATTCTACGTCTGTTTCAACTGTAAACATAGAATGTGTAAGCACAGAGTTCCTCCCGTTAATAATTGATGCCACAATGGAATCCTGGTTCTGCCAGCCACCTAGTTCCCAATACAAATGATTCTGATCATCTGCTTTACCAAAATAGAACACAAACCCTTTATCCCCTGCGGTTCTAGTAGCTTTAAAATTCAAGGTATAGCTCTCCCACTCCGTCTCTCCAAGCTCTAGTGTTCGTTTGGCCGTTCCGTTCTGAACAGGATCAGGCAGGTTTGATACTTCTTCTGATAACTCAGAATACGACTTCACTTCTCCCGTAACATTGTTGACCAGTGTGATTTCTGAATATCGAGCAGCGGATGCATCCACACCCAAGCTAATCGCTCCTGTGATCGCTTCAGCTTTGCGTTCCTCAGGTACTGTGAAGCCGTTCGCTTTTATCTCCAGTAGCTGATCTCCCTGATGGTTCATGAATAGCTTTTGAACATAGTAGTTCGCAGTTCCGTACACTTCATGATTATTAAACCAGATTAGATCCGGCTTCCAGTTGATATAATCGACATTGCAGAGCATAGGAGCATAACATGCCAAACCAACCGCATGAGCGTTGTTCTGAAGTCCCGTCATAAAAGCCGCTTCCACTAATGCGTTATAATAGGTATTGCCCCATGAAGCATTTCACCTAAGAACACTTTCGGTTCATCCGCCTTAAAGTCATCATAACGATGATGATTCGCCAGGAACCATTCAGGTGTACAATAATAATGCTCGTCTACAAGATCAGACTTATTCTCTTTTGCAGATGTCCAGCCCCGCTCATATTCTTTACCAGCAGAGAATGGACCGCTCGAATTAATGACCTTAATATCTGGATATTTCTCTTTTATGGCTTGATGAAAGTATGGATATCTCTCGAAAAAGGGTGCACCTACCACTTCATTACCGATGCCGATATACTCTAGCCCAAAAGGTTCCGGGTGACCAAGGTTCGCACGTATCCTTCCCCACTTCGATGAAATGTCCCCATTAGCAAATTCAATCAAATCCAGTGCATCCTCAACCCAGGGTGTTAATTTATCCAGTGGCACCATACGTTTATGATGCGGATCGTAGCCGCCCGGAAGAACGGGAATCGGCTTAGCTCCAATATCCTCACAGAACTGAAAATATTCAAAGTATCCTAACCCAAGCGTCTGATTGTAGGACCAGTTATTCCGCCTTGCCGGCCTTTGTGCCACATCCCCAATTGTATTCTTCCATCTGTACATAGAATCTCTGTCATCTGGATTTAAGGAACCGTCATGTACCAGACAACCTCCCGGAAACCGCATGAATTTAGGCTTTAAGTCGGCGAGCAACAGTGAAATATCTTCACGCATGCCCCCAGGTCTGTTCATAAAGGTCTTCTCTGGAAACAGAGAAACCATATCCAGATATACCCTCCCGCTGCCTTTGGTAACGATTACAAGACGTGAACTAGTATCTGTACCCTTAGACTTAATAACTGCTTCGTATTGAGTCCATTCGGAGTGATGCACAGCGATTTCCGCTTCACCATGAATGACACCATTTGTACTTTCTATGGTTACGATAAGGGGTACGTCAAAGCTTGTCTCCCGACGAGCATATACCGAGAACTTATAATTCTCGCCCTCTTTTACCGGAATACCACTATTGAATCCTAGATTCATCAACCCAACGCCGTCACCTTCAGCCACAATATCAATGGCTACATAATGTGGATTACGATCATTCAAGGGCTCGCTATCTTCCACGGTGATTACGGTTTTCCCATCTCCGCGTTCTACAGGCTCCCAAGCCATTAACGCATGATAATCGGCCCGATCTATCGGATCAAATTCAAAGGATCGATTCTGAATTAATTCAGCATAAAGTCCACCATCTGCCGCATGATTTAAATCCTCAAAGAAGATTCCAAATAAATCACCTAATGCTGCACCACGCTTCTGTGTATGTATTGTCAGAGTTCCTTCTGTCTTCATTCTTTCATCACTCCCTTGTAAAATTCAGTTTAGTTTATATTTATATTACTTAGTTCATATCTATATGAATCATTATAGTGAGTTCACTTCACATTCGTCAATTCATATGCTTTGAATGTACAACAAAAAAGCCGATGTAGTATGAGAATCCATACAGCATCGGCCTTTATAACACAGGTCCATTTATACCTACTCATTTATTTGGCAGTCATTTGCCCTACTAAGAACTCAACAAAATCAGTTGATTTGTTCTTATCTTCATCTTCTCCAAACACCCCAATGATCATCTTCCGTGAATGAATTGGAAGGTCTGTAGCAAATTTTGTATCTGTGATATCTACGCCTGTGATCCATTCTTCACCGTTCTCCGTATTTTTTATACGTTTCAAACGAATATCATCTAAAGGAAGTCCCGCTGATTTAACAAACGGCTCTAGATTCTTAAGTCCCTGCTGTTGTCCGATCCAATCAAAAGTAGCATCATCCAAAATAAGAATATTCGGACGATCCGCCGCCAGCATCGCCATCGCGCGCTGGATATAAGTCATGTCTAACGCGCCTCCTCCTTCTCCACCTGTTGAGGGAAGGTATACGACTTCCGTCTTTACCCGCTTCCAAGCTGGATAACGATTGACAATCTCTTGTTTAAGCTCTTCATCCTTACCTGATGAATCTTGAGATTCATAGTTTCCTAGGAACATGATAGTTACATCCACTGGCGGGAGTGAAGCTTCATATTTTTTGGCTTGATATTGATTATAAAGAGCGTTACCTCCAAAGATTAGCACTAACAGCACAACGATAGATACAAATGTATGAACTTTGTATAGCCTAAAAAAATTCTCCGATTTACGCGCTATGCCGGAAAATGCTCCCCATTTTTCTAGCCGCTTGTCCTCTGCCTCCTGAATTTCCTGCTGATCTAAGCCGTCTAAGATCGTTTTGTAAGCCAGAAATTCTTCTTCATAGGCTGCAGCCTCAGTTTCTGAGGAATTTGATTTACGGCGTTTCAAGTGCAAATCAAACTTTTTATTCAGTTCCTCCCGGGTAATGTCTACAGGCAAGTCCAAACGTTCGTATGCCTCTTTTAACTTCTCATTCAAATTGATGACTCCTTCCTGATGCTTAGCTAGATATCTGATCGTAAATTTGGTTCTATGTATTGAATTAGATTGGACATACACATATTGCAAAAAAATGAGCGAATTCGTGAAAAATACAATATATGAACTCAATTAAACTATATCATGGAGTGCTAGACGCTAACAAGTAAGCGTTTATCATAGGGCTTAGAGGTACTCTATCTTTCTAGTCCAAACCATGCAGCTGTTTAAATTGCTCTGGACTCATCCCAGTCAACCGCTTAAACACTAGACAAAAGTAGCTGGCATTTTCGAAGCCCACTAACTGAGCAATTTCATACATTTTTTTATCTCGTTCATTGAACATTAGTTGTTTACTCAAGTTTATACGTTGCTTGTTGATATAGGTTACAGGTCGATCATGAATTGTTTTTTGAAAAAGCCTGCATAAATACTGTGGCGACACTGCAATAACCTCCGCAAGTTCCTTTAATGGGAGGGTCCTATGAAGATTCCTTTCTATATGTCGCAACACCGGTTTAATTCGCTCCAATTCAAGAGCCTCGTTTAGAGGAGAAACTAGGTTGCTTTTTAAATCCAGCAGCAGCGCGTATAGTTGCCTGGATCGTTCCAGATTCGTTTCCAGTTCATTACTATCTGACAAGTTGAGCATTTCTTTTAAAGGATTTAGCCACTTATCCTCCTTCAACCTTGCAGGGCCTGATTCGCGGATTCCTGCGTACAGCAGCATTTGACCGGCCTCTCTACCATTGAATGAAATCCATGACAGCTTCCACTTACTGCTGATTGGCGCATACGAATGCGTAATATTCGGGAACAAACAGAATACATCCCCTGAACCCACAATATATCGTTTCTCCTGAATGACAAGTTCGCCTTTGCCTTCGTGAATCTGATGTATTTGATAATCCGGAAATCCGGTAGGACGTAAGGTTTCTGCCTGATGCTCCCAAAATCCAATGGTTGTAGCATACAGCGGCAGCATATTCGTATCTTCCGTTTGGCAAAAGATTATTTTACTCTCCATCTGATCACTCGTTTCATATTTTGTTATATTGGATGAAAAATCTTTTATATCTCTTACCATTACTCCAATTTATAATATGAATATAATAACATCACTATTATAAAGGAGATTTACTCATGCGAGCAAAATTTGTTTACCAGCCTCCTGCAAACGGTTATCCAGAATGGAATAATAATCCGGAAATCTTCGAACTAAATCGCTTGGATGCACATGCTTCCATGATCCCTTATAGCAATCTAACGCAAGCCCTGGTGGGAGATAAAGAAGCCTCACCATACTACAAAACGCTTAATGGTATTTGGAAGTTCTCTTTTTCCGAAACACCGGATCTACGGGTCATGGATTTCTATAAAGCTGATTTCGATTGCAGCAATTGGCCTACGATTCCTGTACCATCTCACTGGCAATTCCATGGGTATGATTACCCGCAATATACGAATGTCCGATATCCTTGGGCGGAATCCGAACCTGATCTCAAGCCACCCTTTGCTCCGACAAAATATAATCCCGTAGGCTCGTACATCCGAACCTTTTCTGTACCTGAATCTTGGAACGATCAGCCTGTATACCTTAGCTTTCAGGGGGTTGAATCCGCTTTCTATGTATGGGTAAACGGAGAACGGGTCGGTTACTGTGAAGACACTTTTACACCTTCCGAGTTCGATATTACCCCTTATTTAATTGCTGGTGATAATAAACTAGCTGTCGAGGTCTATCGTTGGTGTGATGCCAGTTGGCTGGAGGATCAGGATTTTTGGCGGCTTAGCGGTATTTTCCGGGAGGTTTATCTATACACGGCCCCTTCTGTTCATGTTGCTGATTTTTTCGTTAAAACCGCACTAGATGAAGATTTCGTACATGCGAATTTAAACGTAGACATCAAAATGGAGAATTACTTTAATCAGAAGCTAAACCCTTATACACTCCAAATGCAGCTTTACAATAAAGAGGATCAACCTGTATGGGAGGCACCAGTATCTACAGTCACTTCCATTGATCAAGAGGGCGTTCATCATTTCAAGCTTTCTGAGCATGTAAAAGATCCTTATAAGTGGAGTGCTGAGACACCGTATCTGTATACATTGGTTCTCTCCATGATTGACGATGAAGGGAACACTACTGAAACCGTCAGCTGTAAGGTCGGATTCCGTACCTTTGAGATCAAAGACGGACTTATGAAGATCAACGGCAAAAGAATCGTACTTAAAGGCGTTAACCGGCACGAGTTCTCTTGTGACACAGGACGTGCGCTATCCAAAGACGACATGATCCGAGATATCAAACTGATGAAAACACATAATATTAATGCGGTTCGGACCTCTCACTACCCGAATCAGTCTGTTTGGTATGAGCTTTGTGATGAATACGGACTTTACGTAATCGATGAAACCAATCTGGAAACGCACGGCACTTGGCAGTATGGGCAACAAGGAATACATGAAGGAAATGTACCTGCAAGCAAACCGGAATGGCGGGCCAATGTAATTGACCGTTGCAACTCCATGATGCAAAGAGACAAGAACCATCCTTCGGTTATCATCTGGTCATTGGGGAATGAGTCCCACGGTGGTGATAATTTTATCGCAATGCATGACTATCTCAGAGAAGCCGACCCAACACGACCTGTTCATTATGAAGGGATCTTCCATTGCAGAGAGTCGGAAGCAGCTAGTGATATAGAGTCGACTATGTATGCTAAACCGCACGATGTTGAAAAATATGCGCTAAGTCGTCCTCAGAAGCCTTACATCATCTGCGAATACAGCCATGCTATGGGGAATTCTTGCGGTGGATTACACCTATACACCGATATGTTTGACAAGTACGATGTATTTCAAGGTGCATTTATTTGGGATTGGGTGGATCAGGCTATCCGAACCAAAACATCCGAAGGTGTCCCATATTTAGCATATGGCGGTGACTTTGGTGAGTCGCCACATGATGGAAACTTTAGCGGAAACGGATTACTTTTTGCCGATCGTTCGGTTACTCCAAAGCTATTTGAGGTCAAAAAATGCTATCAAAATATTAAAGTAACTGCTTTAAATATCCGTGAAGGTCTCTTTCAGATTCATAATAACTTTTTATTTACCGACATTGAACAGTACGAACTTAAATGGGAAGTTTCTTTAGACGGAGTAACTGCGCAAGAAGGTTTGCTGCAAATCTCTGCTGCACCAGGAGAAATCGTTGAATGCACTATCCCTTACGAACTGATTTCACATAGAGGTGATCATGAAGCTATTCTGAATCTCTCCTTTATTCAGCGTTCAGAAACTTCATGGGCTGATGCTGACCACGAAATCGCTTGGGAACAGTTTATTCTATCCCCGCGTATCGTGACAAAGACTCCAAAGACAACGGATGGAACGTTACATGTGCAGGAACATGAAGGTGCATTGACCATACAGGGTGGGAATTTCACTCTAAACTTTAATACAACAACTGGTGAGCTAAACTCATACCATGCTGCCGGTAAAGAACATCTGCTTGAGCCCGTAAGACCTAACTTCTGGAGAGCGGTCACGGATAATGATCTTGGCAATGGATTGCCAAAGCGCTGTGCAGTGTGGAAGCAAGCTTCTAATGAGCGGAATCTGTTGAGCATGGTATATAGAACTGAAGGAAATCTCTGTTTCGTTTCCACCACTTACCTTCTGCCAACGAATCCGTACTCCACCCTTCTGATTCAGTATGAGATTCGCCCTGACGGATCTTTAGAGATCCTGCAAGAACTGAATCCGGGTAGTAGCGATCTGCCAGAAATTCCTGAGTTTGGAATGATGTTCGTGCTTGCTGGAAGACTCGATACCCTTTCATGGTACGGCCGTGGACCCCATGAGAATTATTGGGACAGACAGACCGGAGCACCACTTGGCCGCTATACGGGCAAAGTCAGTGACCAGTTCATCCCTTATCTCAGACCGCAGGAGTGCGGCAATAAGACGGATGTCAGATTTGCTTCGATTACAGATGGCAACGACGGATCAGGACTTTATTTTGATAGTGCAATCCCTATGGAGATTAATGCTCTGCCTTGGAAACCCGAGGAATTGGAAGCACATGATCACGTATATAAATTGCCAGTCTCGAACAAAAGCGTACTGAGAGTCAACTACAAGCAAATGGGAGTTGGGGGTGACGACAGCTGGGGTGCACCAACCCACGAAGAGTTCACTCTGCCGGCTAATCGCCCATATGCATTCCGTTTCACCCTTTCTCTTCTCTAATTTCATCTATTAAAAAAGGCCGTCTCTGGTTGGTTTCTACCAAACAAGATGGCCTTCTTCTATTTATTTCAATCTCTCCGACAGAGTTTTGCGTGCTCCTCAATGACTTCTTAGCCTTATCAATTTTTTTTCTGGCTATCAACTCCAATAACAATAGGCTTGTACAAATCAAATAGCCTTAATGTGTTTTGTCCATTGAGTAAAAGGAGACTTTAATTTATGATAGTTTTCGTCGAGAATGATTATCATTATTGATGATCGCTACATATTTTAGGGAGGCAATATTATATGAATAAGGTAAGACAACCGTTCGCCGTATTATGTGTACTCTTTCTGATGACCACATTACTACTCGCCTGCGGAAACTCAGGAGAACAACCAACCAAGAACAATGCGTCGAACGCAGCCGGAAATAATACTTCAGCTACCACTGTACCTTCTCCAGAAACATCCGACAAGGGCACTAATGAAACTGCGGCAACTACTCACTCCTACACGGATTACATAGGCCATACCGTAGAAATACCTGTTAACCCGAAGCGCGTGATTTATTCAGGAGAAACCTATGGTGATCTACTCGCACTTGGTGTGCAAGCGGTAGGATATCCACTTTCCATGGGTGAGGGTCAGGTTTTTGAAGATCAGCTACAAGGTGTCGAAGATGTAGGGTTCCCTATCAATCTGGAAAAGACGCTGGAACTTCAGCCTGATTTGATTATCTATGCAGGAACTGATGAAGCTGATTTCGAGCAGCTATCCAAAATCGCACCCACGATAATATTTGATACCTTTGCCCCGCTAAATGAACGGATGCTTGATATTGGTGGAATTCTTGGGAAAACGAACGAAGCAGAGGCATGGCTGGCTAAGTATAAAACGAGTGAAGATGCCATGTGGGAACAATTAAAGGCAGCGGGCATAAAAGAAGGAGAAACAGCTACGGTCTTTACTTATTACCCTGGTGACAGACTATTTGTTATGGCGACGACCGGACTTTCGCAAGTTCTTTATGGAGAGAATGGATTCAAGCCAACCCCAGCGATTCAGAAGGTTCTCGATGAAGGTATGGGATTTCAGGAAGTATCCATGGAAGTGCTTAAAGAATATGCCGGAGATCGGATTTTCATTCTAACTCCTGTGGCCGATGAAGCCAAGCAATCCACAGCTACTCTATTAAAGAGTCCGATCTGGAAAGGTCTCCCTGCCGTCAAGAACGGATATGTCTATACACAAGATATTATGAAGACTTCAAGTGATGCAACAACAAGAGAATGGCTGCTCGGTGAACTCCCACAGCTTTTGAATATGAAATAATTTTCACCTTCATGAAGCGTTTGACACTTAGCTGATAGAAAACTGCAAGAAGCATGTCAACAGCTGTTGATATGCTTCTTTATTTTATATACAATGAATTAATTGATAATGATTCTCACCAAATGAACGGAGGCTTCCTCTTGCTGCAAACATTACCCGTCGCTGTACCGCTCCGCTCGTTGCTGTTTCAGCTGACTGATGCGGAACTACATATTCAACCGGCAGGCTCTTGCTCTAAGACTCTTACAACTCACTTTTATAGACTTCTAATATTCACTGGCGGTAGTGGACAGCTGATCCTTAGCGATCAAACCATAACACTGACTACAGATACGTGTTATCTCCTATCTCCTGGAACTTCCTATAGCACGGACAATCAAGAGACGACTCTTTATTATTATCTCATCACTTTTACAGCAATTAATAATGCCGAGTTTCCCGAATATTATTCAGAGGAACTCCTTCCGGGTAGGCAGGAGCTAATTGTCCACCCGTTCACTAGGGTAATCCGCCTTGCGGAAGATCTGCTTATGAGCAAAAAAAATGCCGATGATGTGTATTTTTTTAAGCGGCAATTAAAATTCCAAGAATTACTGCTCTTACTCTTTGAGCATAATTATCCTTCCGAGCAGGTGCCAAGTCCCGCGGATTCCGTGGAAAAGACCATCCAATATATGCAAGATCACTATACGGAGAGTATCACCGTGAAGCAACTGGCTGAGCTCGCAGGGATAACATTGTGGCAATATACTCCGATCTTTCAAAAGCTTACAGGAAAAAGACCACTCGATTACCTGACCGAACTGCGTATTAACCATTCGAAACGTTTCCTTCAGGAATCCGCTGAACCGCTGCGTGAGATTGCTCGACTGGTTGGCTTCTCCGATGAATATTATTTTAGTCGCCGGTTTCGTCAAAAGACTGGAATTACACCCGGACAATATGCGCATCAGCAAGGTCGGAAGCTTACTGTGGAAGACTGGACTGGCCATGTGGTGGATATTCCGGAGCGTCCAAAGCGCATTGTCTACCATGGTGAGACGCTTGGCGACCTACTCGCATTAGGTATAAAGCCTATCGGAGGAGATGAAGTCTTTGCATGGAACAGAGTCTATAAACATCGACTTAAAAAGCTCTCTAACGTTGGCTTTCCTCTGGATCCGAAGCTTACCGCTTCATTAAATCCTGACCTAATTATTATAGCTAATTCAGATGATAAGGCCTATCGAGCAGTCGTCGACATCGCCCCGACACTTACCTTTGATTCATTTGCTCCACTTGAACACCGTATGCGGACACTTGGAAGCTGGTTGGGTAAGCAGCGCGAAGCGGAAGTATGGCTGGATTCATTCGCAGTAAAAAATGCTGCCATGTGGCAGCAGCTTTATATGAATACTCTTCGACCTGGAGAAACAGCTTCTGCATTGATTTATGACCATGGAAATCATCTGTATGCTATGGGAATGTCCGGCTTGTCTACTGCTCTCTATGCCCCTAACGGTTTACAGCCCACAGATGAGATCAAAGCGATTCTCGATGGAGAGTTAGGATTTGCAGAGGTCGATCCAGCAAGGCTGCCTTTCTACGCCGGTGATCATATCTTTATGCTTATTCCGGAACGTCAAGACTCGCGAGTTGCTATGGAGAAACTACTAGACAGCTCACTATGGAAGAATATACCCGCTGTACGTAAGGGGCAAGCTTATCTGCTAGACGGAAGCAAATGGAACTATGGAGATGCTTTAACACGAGAAAAGCTTCTAACGCTGTTGCCTAAGCTGCTTGGAGGAGGTTAATCAATCAGCTCTTTTAATAAAAATCCTAATCATGATGCTCAGAAGACTCAAGTGAAATAGAAGTCCCACCATAAAGTATGCAAGCACAATAAAACCACTAGAAGCTTCTATAACAAAAAATAACTTAGCAGGCCAATAGGTAGGAATCCACGCACCGATAAATTGCCATGGTGATGGAACAAAATAAGCTACGATTGGTCCTGCTATAAACAGACCACCGATCTTTGATAAAGCTAATCCTTCTACCTTATTTGCAGCGAAAGAAGCTAGGAATAATGCAAAACAAGGGGCTTCAAATGCTAATAGAATAAGGATGTATATATGCTCTAATTGGAAGCTAGATAAGCCGGAGACTATAAAAAATAGCGATGAAAGAAATGTACAGAGTAGAGATGGAAGAACTAGACGATACACCATGTACCCTCTGCGCATTAATGGTGTAACCGCGTAATAAGAGATGACATTCTCATCTCTTTCATCAAGCATTAAAAGACCTGTCATCATACCGGTTAGCATGGGAAAGGTCATGACTAAGAAAATCGCAGCAAAGCTACTATATTTATATAAATCGAAAGCATAGCCGTTCGTAAGCCAATCGGCTATCATTGGAAATCCAAATCTTGAGACGACTAGAAGTGCTAAAGGAGCAAAGATGCTGACCATAAGCACTGGGTCCAAACCAGTATGCCGGATATCGCTTATAAAAAGCATACGATACTTCTTCATTTTCTTGCTCCTCCCTTACCTATGCGCATCATTACATGATTTTCGAAAGACCTTTTTGCCCATACGTATATCACAACATTCCATAGCAGTAATATCGATATGGAGTAGATGTAATTGCCAAATGACATAGCCGAGGTTCCCGAACTCAACAAGCGAAGTGTTCCTTCCGTAGGAAGCCATAAAAAAAGTTTGGAGTTCCACACCTTAAAATAACCAAGCAACGGAAGTATAAAAGGTAATGCGAATACTTGTGATAGTAAAATGAAACCATTAATTGTCTGGCAACGAGCCACAACTCCAATCGACAATAGCGTCATAAAGCTTGACGTTAGAATGATTCCAGTAGAAAAGCCGAATGGGGATTGCGGAATCCCGCTTGCTACTACATGAATAACCCAAGCGGCTAACAGGGAGAGTACAGATAATGAGCCTGCTTTTGAAAGTAAATATTCTCTAACACGAATCGGAGTAACAAATAAAGGATCATGGATGCCCTGGTCTCTTTCCAGCAGCACAATCCCCCCTGCGAGAATAAGCCCTAAAGCACTCGGATCGCTAAAGGTCAATAATAACATCGTTTGTTCTCGATAATGATCAGGAATAAGATGCAGCAATACCAAATAAAACGCACAGATAATGACGTAGATCCAATAAAACCCATGCCGCCATTGAAACCGGATGTCAAAGGCAAACGCAGATCTGAATCTGAATCTCATGTTAACTGCCTCCCAGTTACGTCAATAAATATTTGTTCCAAAGACGCCTCCTGCGAATGAATGGTTTCTATTGGATGCTCACGAACAAGCTTTAAGAAATATTCGTTCTCCCCTATATCATCAAGTGAGAATTCCTCATTTCTAACTTCATTATGATGGCGGTATTCCAGCCGCACTCGTTTTTTTCCATTTAGAAGCTTAAGCTCACGAGGAGAATCTATCAACTTAATCTGACCGTCTACAATAAAAGCAACCCTGTCGCAGAGCTCCTCAGCGGCTTGCATATTATGTGTTGTAATAATTACAGTTGTCCCATTTGCCTTTTTTTCCAGGATTAAATCCTTCATTCGTTTCGCATTAACAGGGTCGAGCCCGGAAGTGGGTTCATCCAGAAATAGAATTTGTGGGTTATTTAAGAGTGCTCTGCAGAAATTCAGCCTCATCTTCATCCCCTTCGATAACTGGGAGACCTTCAAATTTGCAGCTTCAGTGAGATTTACTTGCTCCAGTAGAAACCTCGGTTCCGCTGTTCTCCCTGAATACAGAGAGCGAAATAGCTGCAAATTCTCCAGCGCAGTAAACTTCGAATAGAAGTTTGGAAACTCAAAAGCTACCCCTATTCGCTCAAAATACTCCGGTCCGGTATTTCTTATTTCCTTGCCCATTACGTTAACGCTGCCGAGATAATTTTTTAAGACTCCAATTAGTATTTTTTGTGTTGTGCTTTTACCCGCTCCCGAAGGACCGAGAAAACCAAACACTTCTCCTTGAGGTATGGAAAAGTTAAGTCCACTAAGGGTTGGCTCTTTTATTTTTGGGTAGGTAAAATGAAGCTCCTTCACTTCGATCATTTCATACTCCCCCAGTCTTATTATCTTTCAAAGAAGTCATCCCTTCAGCCAGAACCCCAATCAAAAGCTCTATTGTTGCCTGATAGCGCTCATCACCGATCTCTTCCTTATGCAAAGACAGGAGGACTACAGAGCGAATCATGCTTACGATTAATTCCGGGTCAATCCCAACCATGATACCTTCGGCTTGCCATGATTGAATGAAAGGAATAAAAAAGTCTTTATCCTCTGTAAAATTTTGTTCCAACAACTCATTAGGTAACTTTCTTAATAGCTGCTCCATTTCGCTTTTTACGAACATCTGACGTACGATCGGACTCTCTTCCATCATGCGGAAGGATTTCAGTAAAAATAATCTGATTTCTTCCTTGCCTACGGGCACGCCTACGCTAAATGAATCGAACATTGTACTACGAATTCGTTGTTCCTCTTCAAGCAATATGTGATAGAATAATTCCTCTTTCGATCCAAAGAACATGTAAAACGAACCTTGCGCAATCCCGGCAGCTTTTGTTAATTCTTCAACACTAGTTTTTTTAATGCCATGTACTTCAAAACAGCGGCGACCTTCTGTCAACAATTTATGTTTAATCCATTCTCTTTCTTGTTCTGTGAATTTCTTAGGCATACATCTCAACTCGCTTTTATGGTTTTATGAATAATTTTATTTTATATTCACAAGTTAACCCACCAACCATATTTTGTCAATCTTTTTCTCTGTGAGGTACAATTAGTACTTTCCTGTGCAACACCACCAAAACTCTCCCCCAAATTAGCTTGAAAAATCTATGCTATAATCATGCAGTAACACGAAATGGACTAATGGGTGGGAATACACAAATGAAATTGGAACGTTTGATTTCTATGATCTACAAGCTGTTGAACCACGAAGTTTTATCTGCCTCCAAGCTCGCTGAAGAGTTCCAGGTTTCCCAGAGAACTATCTATAGGGATATCGATGTCATTTGTGCCGCAGGCATCCCGGTCGTATCGTATCAGGGAACTAAAGGCGGATATGGCATTATGGACGGATATAAAATGGATAAAAGCCTTCTCCGTTCGTATGATATCACTTCTTTGATTACCGTGTTGAACAGTCTCTCTTCCGTGTTTGAAGACGAACAAGCGCAAGGAACCATTGAACGGCTGCAAACGATTGGAGCAGAACAACAGACTTCTAGTCTAGCGGTGGATTTTGAAACTCGTCGTATGGATCCCGATGCACTTTCTCTTTTACGTACGGCTATTACGGAACGAAATATTGTCCGTTTTGATTACATCAATGTAAAAAACGAACGCACAACCCGTAATATGGAACCAGTAAAGCTTCATTTTAAATATAGCAACTGGTACATCTATGGTTATTGCCGGGAACGACAGGATTATCGAGAGTTCCGGCTATCCCGGATGATGAATTTGCTTCTGACACAGAATACCTTTCATTCCCAACATGAAGTACCCATAAAGGCCGGTTGTTCAAACAGGGCCGATCAGGTTGAGGAAGTCGTAATCCGGGTGGGACCTGAGGCTTTGGCAGAAGCGCTGGATCAATTTCACCAGGTGGATAAGGAATTTCATACCGATGAGAGCATGACGATGCGAATTCCTGTGTATAAACCATTGGAAGCCCGCTGGCTATGGTCAATTCTGCTAAGTTTCGGCAGCGGCGCTGAAGTCCTCGAGCCTCTTGCACTACGAGGTATTTTAAAAAAGCTGCTGCAAAATACCCTAAATCTTTATGAAGAAGTATGACAGTCTGCTGTCATACTTCTTCTTTTATATTAACAACAGCTACAAAATAATCTATCACAACTCAAATGGAGATCATACAATGACCAATCATCCAGTAGAAATGTTTAATTACCACATTTGGGCGAACCAAACGATCTTGGGAAGAATCAAGGAACTCTCTCCCTCTGTGCTAACTCAAGAAGTGAATAGCTCTTTTCCCACCATCGCTCATGCCCTTAGCCATATCTATGCGGTGGATACGATGTGGTATCTGGTTTTAACAGGCACTGGTATGCCTGAGGCTTTTCAAAAAAGTATCCCGCTAAATATGAGCCTTCTAAATTCGGTTGATGAATACGCTAATCTTTTTGCCCAGCTATCTAAACAATACAAAAAATGGTTACAAAACCAAACCGATTTGGAGCAGACTATTCTACTTGATAACCCATTCGCTGGAATCCGGCAAACACGCGTATCAGAAATTGTGCTGCATGCCGCCAATCACGGGACTTATCATAGAGGTAATATATCTACAATGTTACGTCAGTTAGGACACACTTCCACCATGAATGACTATTCCCTTTTTTGGTATCAGATGTCTGAGGAAGCTATTTAATTTATGCAGATTGAAAATCTAATTACAGTGAAATCGAGAGAAGATTTAAGAGCTTGGCTTCAGGAAAATTGTAAGACTGAACAATCTTGTTGGGTACTCGTAAGTATGACGCCAAACCCAGAAACATTGCTATATTTGGATGTGGTTGAGGAATGTTTGTGCTTTGGATGGATCGATGGAGTGAAAAAGAAAGTTTCTGAAACGGAGCTGGCGCAGCGACTGTCTCCCAGAAGCAAACGAAGCTCTTGGACAGAATTAAATAAAGAACGTGTCCGCCGCCTCGATAAACTGGGGTTAATGAGTGACGAAGGAAGAAAGGTACTTCCCGATATGAATCTCGCTTCTTTTAAAGTCGATAGGGTTATAGAACAAAGGTTAAAAGAGGAGCAGCAGGTATATGTGAACTTCTTAACCTTTCCAGCTCTTTATAAAAGAGTCAGGATCGACACGATACAAAGCAATACACATCAACCAGAATTATTTAAGCATAAATTAGATAAATTTATAACAAACACTAAAGAAAATAAAATGTACGGTCAATGGCATGATCATGGACGGCTTCTAGATTATTGAGCTAAGCTGCTAGATCATAAGATTGCTTTGTAACTCTTGCTGATTGATTAAAAAAGATGAGAAACCCAGTCATTCTCATGCCCTTGGGTTTCTCTTTTTGTATTTAAATATGGAAAAATAGCATAATGAACGACTTCCAGCTTACTTGAGCTCAGCGTTCAGTTTCTCAATCAACTCTAGCAATTGCAGCGGCTCACTAACTGTATATGCCGGATGCTCAGACTCATCTGCCGGCTCATGGGGATAACGGGGCGTCCAACTCTGAAAAATGCTGGTGATGCCTAGCGCATTGGCCCCTTTCATGTCACGGCTAAGATTGTTGCCAATCATAACGGTACGGGAGAAGTCTGCTTCCGACAAATCAAGCGCACCAATAGCTGCCTTGAACATACGCGGACTTGGCTTGACTGCTTTGATATTCTCGGAAATGATCATGGCGCTGAAATAATCGTTTAGTCCATGCTGCTTAAATACATTTTTGAAGGATTGCGCATCACCGTCTGCAACCAGAGCAAGTGTGTATCCTCTCTCATGCAGGGTTTGAATCGTGATATCTGCTCCCGGAATCAGATCCGCACTCCGTACGATTCCTTCTTCATCCCTAATTTCAGTCGATTCATCAACAATGGTATCTCCGCTGTCAAAAAAGATAATTAACCTTTTCTCGTCCATGTTCTCAATAACCGTCCTCTTTATTTAATGGGTGGGGTTCATTAGATCCTTTGCTTCATATCATCCTTATGATCCAGACAGTCGCGCTTAACCCAATTCTACCGATTTACTACTTTCTTTGCAAAAGTATGCTGATTTCGATAGAATGTATTTGTAAAATAACATATTTTAAAACAACTTCATAATCAAATATCTTGATCGACGAGATATAAAGATTTTAAAAGGGGCGTTATCCTTTGTCAAGCCATGAACAAGCTCAACCTACACCAGAGCAAGAACAATTCACCTTACTCATGCGTGGTCTGGGAACCAGAACGGTGGTATACCAGCAAAACGTAGCCGCCTCACTTGGGTTATACAATAATGATTTTTTGTCTGTGGATATCCTGCGTGAAAAAGGCCCCATTACCGCTGGAGAGCTGTCCAAACTAACTGGACTTGCCACAGGTAGCGTTACTGCATTAATAGATCGTCTCGAAAAAAACGGATACGTTCGCAGACAAAATGACCCTAATGATCGCCGTAAAGTAATTATTGTCCCGTTGTATGAAAACAAAGAAGATGTTATTGACACCTACCTGCCGCTTCATACCGCTATGGTTAAATTGGCTGCTTCCTATACGGATGAAGAACTGGCCCTCATTTCACAATTTTTAGGCAAAGCCAGTACCGTTCTAGACGAGCAGATTGATCATCTCAGTTCCCCAACGCGTAGTAAGTCTTCTTCTTAAA
>NZ_CDRJTB010000095.1:0-18499 GCF_976954365.1 Paenibacillus sp. Marseille-Q9583 | reverse complement strand
AAAGTGCAGGAATAAGGCAAATCAAAATATAGGTGGTCCAAGTTTGAGGATATAAAAAGAAAAGCGTATAGAAGTAAGCAAATCCAAAAAGAATGATGATCTTTCTAAAGGTATATGTCTCATACTTAGGATAGAACCATAAACTAATGGAAAGAATCATCACGCACAAAAAATGTACCAAGTATCCAAAATTAATCCCATTCATCTCAGTTGTAGACAGTATTAATCCAGCTATCATAAGGGTAATGTTTAATAACATTACAATGTAATAGATTTTTCGATTCACCTGACTGTAAAACTCTTTCATGAATTCACCACTTCTATATTAATTTAACCCTTTTTTGGATACTACCCTCTCTAGAGGCAAAATTTAAGGGCACCCACTTGGATGCCCTTTCTACATCTCATACATTATTGTAATTATATCAGCCACTTTACTAAAATGGGAATAAATACTTTTAGCCCTAATTATGATACGCCTCTCAGTTATGTGTCAATCTATAAAAAAATAGACTGCTCTCTCACAAAGCAGAGCAGTCTATTTATAATATCGTTTTTATTCCATATCCTTATCAATATCCTTAGGGATCCGGCGGGCTACATCCGTTGCAATAGCTGCATGGATCACTGCTAGACGCACTAACTCTACCACTTTTTCGTTAAAAATACTTGGGATTACGTATTGCTCATTAACCTCATCCGGATGAACGACTGAAGCAATCGCTTTTGCCGCGGCTAGTTTCATTTCAAGGTTCACTGTTTTTGCTCTGCAATCCAGTGCACCACGGAAGATACCCGGAAAACACAGCACATTGTTGATCTGATTCGGATAGTCACTTCTACCTGTTGCTAACACGCGAACAAAAGGCTCGGCCAATTCTGGTTCAATTTCCGGTGTCGGATTAGCCATTGCAAACACAATGTTATCGCTGGCCATACTCTTGAGATGATCGACGGATAGAATCCCCCCACGTGACACCCCAATAAAGACATCTGCTCCCTGCATAACCTCCGTCAGTCCACCTTCAATACCTTCCGGGTTAGTTGCATCAGCAAGCTTCCGCCATTCCTGATTATCATACTGAAGATCTTTTCTAAGAACACCTTCACGATCTACCGCGTAGATTTTGCGAGCTCCTGCCGCCAGAAGCATATTACAGATGGACACACCAGCCGCACCTATACCCACAACGACAATTCGAACATCTTCGATAGATTTATTTACTACTTTAAGCGCATTCAAAAGACCTGCCAAAACTACAACAGATGTACCGTGCTGATCATCATGAAATACCGGAATATCCAGCTCTTCGGCAAGCCGACGTTCAATCTCGAAACAGCGCGGAGAACTGATATCTTCTAAGTTGATTCCCCCAAATCCAGGAGATACTGCTTTAACGATATTAATGATTTCGTCTGAATCTTTAGTATTTAAGCATAGTGGAAAAGCATCGATGTTCGCTAATTGCTTAAACAGCATAGCCTTCCCTTCCATAACAGGCATGGCCGCTTCCGGTCCAATATCCCCTAGTCCAAGCACAGCCGTTCCGTCTGTAACGACGGCTACTGTATTCCGCTTCATCGTCAAAGAATAGGCTTTGTTCGGATCTTCGGCAATCGCCGTACACACTCGGGCAACTCCCGGGGTATACACCAGCGATAAATCCTCCCGATTTTTGATAGGCATTTTAGGTGTGATTTCAATTTTTCCACCAAGATGAGCTAGAAAAGTTCGATCTGAGACATTAATTACTTTGACTCCTGGCATCTTCGATAGTATAGACATCATTTCTCCATTCGAGGCATCTTGCACGTTTATTGTTATATCTCGAGTTGTTACATCCTTACCTGCACGAATCACGTCAATAGCAACGATATCTCCACCTGCAGTGGCAATTCCTGAAGCAACATCACCAAAAGAAGCAACCGATTTCCGAATTTCGAGCCTGACAATCATCGTTGTTGCAATAGCCATGAATTAGCCTCTCTTTCTTCAACCCTAAGATTTCAAATACACTATACTATACCATTTAAACAAACTTTCTTCCTATTGAATAGATCACCTTAGTATTTTTCTTAAGATAGTATTCCCTTCGGCACCCGGACCAAATACATCAGGGATTGTAGCGACGGGCACAAAGCCGTTTTTACCGTAAAAAGCAATCACATCATAATCTTCTGCATAGGTCAGCATAAGTAAACAGTAAGCTCCCCTGCTCTTAACAACTTCTTCTACATGCTGTAGTAAAATACCTCCTATTCCTTTTCTACGATTTTTATAGTAGACATTTCAACCATTCTCCCTCAAAAAAAGTTATATACCAGCAGTCTAAACTTAAACATTCACAGCACAAATAACATGGAGAGTTCGATTATAATGTTACAATAGACAATCAAAGAGTCCTACACTACGTCTAACTTGCGTTATATCATAGACAATGACAAGTTGACTGATCAGAATAAATAATATATACATGTCTTACCTATAACGTAGTTGAAGGAGCTTACACTTATGACAGAATCATTTCAAGCATTAGTTGTCGACAAAACTGAATCATCGTTCTCCGTCGCTGTTAAGCCGGTTGCCTTAGAAGAACTACCCGCAGGAGAAGTTGTAATTAAGGTTGCATACTCCAGTGTGAATTATAAAGACGGATTAGCCAGTATCCCTAACGGAAAAATTGTAAGATCATACCCTTTTATTCCAGGCATCGACTTATCTGGTACTGTGGTGTCTTCTACAGACGAGCGGTTTCATGAAGGACAGCAAGTTATCGCTACAGGGTATGGTATGGGTGTATCTCACTTTGGAGGATATAGCGAATATACACGAATTCCTGCCGCTTGGATCACCCCACTGCCGGAAGGACTTACACTAAGAGAAGCTATGATTTATGGTACAGCTGGACTAACTGCAGCCTTGTCCATTCAAGCTCTGGAAGACAATGACTTAGCACCAGACAAAGGCAAAGTACTCGTAACGGGAGCGACCGGTGGTGTAGGTGGATCGGCTATCGCTATGCTAAGCACAAAAGGCTATAGCGTAGTGGCCAGCACTGGTAATACAGAAGCTAACGAATATTTGAAAAATCTTGGCGCGGAAGAAGTCATTTCACGCGAAGAGGTTACCGGCGGATCTAGCAAACCATTAGAGAAGCAACTATGGCAAGGTGCTGTAGATTCCGTTGGCGGAAACTCACTTGCGTCGATTTTGAGTAAAATCTCCTACAGAGGTTCTGTTGCTGCAAGCGGCCTGACCGGTGGCACTTCTGTTCCAACAACCGTCCTTCCCTTTATTCTTCGGGGGGTTAACCTGCTCGGTATTGATTCCGTAGAGTGTCCTGCTGAGCTACGCGAAAAGGTGTGGACACGGATGGCGACTGATTTGAAGCCTGCACAGCTTGAGAACCTTGTAGATCGTGAAGTAACCTTGAATGAACTGCCACAAGCATTGGAAGATATTCTGCAAGGAAACACACGAGGCAGAGTGCTTGTCCGTTTATCTTAAGCCCTAACATGAAAACCTCCCGGGAGATTTAATCTCAGGAGGTTTTTTTGTTGTTACTCTTGATTATTTGAATATTGATAATTCGGCAGTTGTTGTACATAAGGCTGTTGGCGATAGTGCTGTTCATAGCCTTGAGTGTAGTATCCTTGCATTGGGTAAGGCTGATAATTAAATGCTTGTGTCGCTGGAGGCATTTGTGAAGATATAGGAATGGGTTGAGCTTGCATATGAGCATATGGCTGCATGTTTGGATGCATGTTAGGTTGCATATTTGGTTGCATATTTGCATGCATATTCATATTAGGAGCCATATTCGGGGCCATATTATTGACTCCCTTTACCTTATCCTCCTCACAGCAGTCGGCAGGTGGGCCGATAAAGGTGCCAGGTTTAATAGGAGCTAACGCTTCCCTTACCAATGCTTCATTCAAACAGTAGGTATGGGCCAATACATTTGCCGGAGTTTTGCTCAAAATATCCGAACCTAAGATAACCTCAGGAATAGGAGCGTCAAAAATGGCAAGCAGATGTGTATTATCGACAGTAGCTACTTCATAATGCCACCAGCCTTGCGGCACATTCGCCACTTGACCTGGACATATTGGGAAATGAAGAAGTTCATTTGTAAACGGATTGATTAAGGACACTACTGCTGAACCGCAGATACAATAGACAAGCTCTGCCGCATTTTGATGATAATGGGGCTCCACCACATTCGATTTACTAAGAAAAATATCAAGGAGTGAGGTATTCTCCAGTGTGTTCAGCTGCTTAACCGACAGCAAATTAATGTAGTTGTTGGCATCCTTTTTAAAGAGAGTATTAGTATTCACATCGAAAGTAAATTGTGTATTAGGGGATGTATAATCCATGTATGAAGTCACTGTTTATTCCTACCCTTCTGTTCCCGTAAATTTTAGATTTCCTAGAACAACATATGCGTTTGCCTATGCCTAGGTGCCGGAGATTCACTGACTCCAATAAAAATTCATCTTTCTATGTCAATCGGGGCATCCTCTATAATGTTAAATTCTCACACTATACAGGAGGCAAAGTATGAAATCGATTCATATTAAAATAGTATTTGCGTTATGTATCTCTATCTTCACCATTATGGGGTTGCAGCCTTTGAATCAACACCCCGCGGTTGCAGCCGCTAACCACAAATCCTCTACCAAACAGACTCCATTAACCTTTGTTCTGATCCATGGATCTTGGGCTACAGCAGGTTTTTGGGATGAAACAGCCATAGAGCTTCGTAAGTTAGGGCACACCGTCTACACACCGGAATATGCAGGACATGGCGCGGATAAGAATAATAATGTAACACATGAGCAAATCACAAAGTCCGTTGTCGACTATATCAAACAAAAAGACTTGAAGGATTTTATTCTGCTCGGACATAGCTTTGGCGGATCAGTCATTCAAACAGTTTCCCAGCAAGTACCTGATCGGATCAAACGGATCGTGTTCTTTGATGCCTTCGCTCCGCTTGACGGGCAAAGTGTGGCAGATCAATTTCCTGCTGAGTCACTTAAATCCTTTGAACAGCTAAGAGACGCTTCCGGTAATAACACCATCATGCTTCCTTTCCCGCTCTTCCGGGATACCTTTGTCAACACTGCCAGTCTTGCGCAAGCACAAGCCTTTTATAAACAAGCTCCGCCTGAACCAGCTACCCCACTGTTTGAAAAGCTGGATCTCAAGAAATTCTACAGTCTCCAAATCCCCAAAAGTTATCTTTATTTGACAGAAGACACGGCTATCCCACAAGGCCCGTATGGGTTTCACCCGACTCAATCCAGTCATTTGGGCGTTTTCCGCTTCATCGAGGGCAAAGGTGATCATATGACCACTGTCCGAACCGAGCCAAAAATGATGGCGGAATTGATGGTCAAGGCGGGTAGAGATTAGTCGCGTAATAGCGGAATAATGCATTCAGTCAGTAAAAAAGAGCAAGCGCACGGGAATGTTCCCTACTACGCTTGCTCTTTTTACAATTCTCCGCATATCATTTAAGGATTCGGCTTCACTCCGGTAATCACCCAGCTATTATGATCTTTAACAAGTGAAATCGTCAGTAGCATGGATGGCTCCGGACCATTTGAGGTCGCGGAATCTATGAGCATTTCTATGACCTCTGAATTCGGGTTAATTACTGTTTCTTTAGTAACCTCGTACTTTGTGATCCATGGGCTGGATACACCTGTTACCCAGTTCAGTTCAACAAACTGTGGATACATAACCTTTTTGAGTTCTTTGGAAAAGATCGAATATTGAATCGACGCATTCCTGTGCTGTAAACCGAACCCGTATAACTCAGCTGCTTGAAATGCAGTTGGCAATATGATTCGTTTAGACTCCGGGGCTGGCAATGGCATGGCTGAGAGCAGCTTTCCATTAGACTGAATCACCGTTCCGTTATCAGGTGCACCTATTGCGATTCCTGGCAGAAGCAAAACGCCTGCGATCAGGGTAGCCGCCAATTTCTTTTTACTAATCAGAATCACCTCATAGAAAGCTTTTTCACCTCATGTGAATTGAATTCTAATTATTCCCCGTTATCGCTAACTTTTATGTAACCAAAATGCCAACAAAAAAAGCGACCGTGACAATAACGGAATCGCTTGTGAGAAATAGAAATCTATTATCATTCTACCGATTGTTTAAGCCGTTGATCAGGCGTGAAAAAGAGTCGGTAGCTCAGTACACTTAGCAGTATACTTGTTATGGCCGCAGAAGCGGTGAATGAGAACACAATCAGAATCTGGTAGCGAACAGCGATTACCGGATCAGCGCCTGCTATAATCATACCCGTCATCATACCCGGAAGCTGGACAAGTCCTACTGTCTTCATTCCATCGATGGTAGGGATCATGCTGAATTTCACAGATCTTTTTCTAACTTCATGGATCGCTTGTGGAACCGTTGCACCGAGTGACAGCAGGGTCTCGATTTCCTCTTTGCTCTGCTGTATTTCGTGCTTGATATGGTTAATGAACAAACCCGAGACAACCATAGCGCTACCAATGGTCATGCCACTAATGGGAATGATATATTGTGGAGTCGCCTCAATAATATGTAATCCGAGCAGAATTCCCATCATAAGGAGCTCCATAGTAGCGATCGCAAGTCCAATTCTCCAGACTAATCCACGAAGACCTTTTCCTCTTTTCGCTGCATTCCATGCGGCTACACTTATCATGAAGATTATTATCAAGATAACATAGATCATCTGATCGGTTTTAAAAATAAATTGCAGTACATATCCGACCGCAAGCAATTGAATCGCCGACCTTATAGTGCCTACAATAATATCTTTTTCTAGTCCGAGCTTTTGCCATACCGAGACCAACATCGTCCCTAACACAAACAGAAGCGTGAAACTCAGTGCAGTATAACTCATAAGAATGACGCTCCTTCTAACGGTCGAATAAATCTCTTTGCCAAGTCTTCCGCAGATTCAGCAAAAAAAGATTCACTCAAGTGTTGTTCCAGCATACCATTCCCCATAAACCATGTAGTAGTGCTTATTCGGCTAGCCTGCTTAAGGTCATGGGTCACCCAAATCATCGAAGTCCCTTCTTCTTTATGCCAATGTTCTAGTAGATTCTCTACCCTTTGAGTGCTGTCAATGTCTAGTGATGCAGTGATTTCATCGAGCAGTAGAACATTAGGTCGCAGCAGCAATGAGCGAATCAGGGATATCCGCTGCTTTTCACCGCCAGAGCAATCTGCTGCTTTTTTACTTAAATCCAATTGTTCCAGCCCTAGTTGTTCCAATAGCCGCTGTACTAATTTATGGTCATATAGTCTGTCATGCAGCTTGCTGACGGTTCTTAGGTTATCCTCTACACTACCAGGCAACATAACCGCTTGTTGAGCCACAAACCCGATTTTCATTCTCCACAGTCTTGAATCCATATTTTTGAATGAAGTGCCCTTGACAAGCATATCCCCTTCATCTGGAGCATCCAGCAGAGCCATTATTCTAAGTAGTGTGCTTTTACCTTGACCCGAGGCACCGATCAGAGCGATTCGGTCCGATTCAGATATTTCAGCGGAGATGTCCGAGAATAGATATTTCGAAGCTTGTTCACTGCTTTTCCAGTTCAATTTTGCAAGTCTTTGAATTTCAAAAATACTGCTCAATGCTTTACCTCCTATTGCCAAACGAAAAAATATCATACCATTTCGTATTATAGCATTTTAGCTGCATAAAAAAAGAGAAAGGCATCTCCCCCATGAGACATGCCTTTCCCTTATATTAATTAATTTATTGATTAAACCGAGCTGTAACGAACACCGCAGGTGAATTCCAGTAGATCGTTACCTCATTCGTAGAATAACTAAGTTCATGATCGGCAAAACACTGAGCGGCTGGTTTTCCCTGTAAATGTTCTACTACATATTCATCATGAAGCCCACGATCTGGCCCCCCAGATACAAGACCCGGCACAGGATCAACCACCTGGTCACCAACAGATGGACGATGATGCGGATGCATCACTGAATGATCGCCAAATCCAGTAACATAACTGATATCCAGTACGTTGCGACCCATCAGATAGTGCAAATGATCTAGCGCACAGTCCGCAAAGCTCGAATCGCCACTAAAATATTCAGCCACAACTAGCAGCATAGCGTTGTTCATTACGAGCATATTGCTACCCCAAATATAGTCGTCCTCTTTTAAGGAGATTCTATAACCATCCTCACGACTCTGTTCCACTAACCGTTCCGCTTCAGCTAGAAGTCCTTCTCTTAAGGAAGCATACAAAGCACGGTCTGCTAGATCTTCACCATTTAACAGATATGCAAGTGTGCCGTATCCCCCCATATCTGCCCAGCCTAGACTGTATTTTGAAAAAGACAACTGCACCAGTTGCAGAATAGCTTGATGGTATTCTTCTTTCCCCGTCGTACGATAGAGCTCCGCAGCTGCCCAATACCGCTCATCCTTGTCGTTCTCATCTCCATATTCACCGGTGCTAATTTCTGGCGGATTTATAAACCCTGGTGCATCTGGATGATGAACAAGCCATTCCCAGGCTAGTGTTGCGGCATCCAGACATTTCTTCGCATAGGCTGAGTCAAAGGGCTCATATATCCGAGCTGCCATAGCCATGACTCCAGCAAAATCTCCAGTGGCGGTTGCTGACACCGGTGAGAAATATAGATCTGCTGTATCAGCCTCTGGCATCACATCCAAATCTGGAAAGCTCAGCGTAGTCAGTTTATGATACACTCCACCTGTTCTATAGTCTTGCATTTTGAATAACCAATCCAGCTCCACTTTGCATTCCAGCAGAACATCTGGAGTTATCCCCCCACTTTCAGGAATCGGGATAGCGCTTACAAAAGCAGATGGATATAACTCATAGGCTAGTAATAGATCAGCGATGGCCTTTGCTCCGGGTCCGCTATATTTACCATAATCACCTGCATCATGCCAGCCTCCAGAACAATCTAGCCGACGCTCCGGTTCACCATATACAATACCCTCTGTTGTATGACATGCCTTATGCTTCCAATCTCCAGCATGCTCTTCAGTTAACTCAACCCCGCAACGATAATAATAAAAGGCCTTCAGCAAGCCCTGTTGAAGCTCGTGATACGGTTTATCTGAGATTATAAATGATGCCGAAGCTATCCCCTCACCTTGTTCAATCCGGTATGTGCCCACTGCATGAACCTCAGAAAAATCACCTGTATGTACAGTTACACCGCTTGCCTCATCAAATCTGGGAGTACCTGTCTGCCCTTGGAATACAACATTTCCATGATCAACATCAACAACCTTAAATTCATGTCCAGCACCAGTAAACACTGCAATCTTTTCTCCACCCTCTGGATATCCGATTTGATTTACAGTAATGGTTCGGAGTCCACGCTCACTCATCTTCATTCTCCTTCATATCAATTTGATGAAGCCAATGATTACAAGTCTCTCTTTCAAGTTGAGAATACTCTATTCTAGTTGTACGTGGCAATGATAACTACAATAAAAAAACCTAGAGTTAACCAGAAACAGTAACTCTAGGTGATATAATCAGCTTATTTGTCTCCAAGCAGCTTAATAAAGTTAGCTGGAAGTGTGAATTGCTGATTGTGAATCACTATACGGCGAAGCTCCTCAAAGGAACTAAGATCATCATCTTCATCGTCGTCTTTGATTTCCTTAATGTCCCGATGCAGTCGCTCCATTTGCAGATCAAGTGCATGAGCGGCATCCGCTGCATTTTTCAATTCACGCGTCATACTCTCTGGTACTGACTTATTATATTTATAGAAAATTTTATGTTCGAGACTTGCCCAGAAATCCATAGCAATGGTACGAATTTGTACCTCAACGCACACTAACTCCTGACGATCTGACATAAATACAGGTACCTGAATCAGCAAATGCAAACTTTGATAACCGTTAGGCTTGGGATTCTTAATATAATCCTTCACTTCAAGAACCGTTAAGTCGTCCTGCTTCTGAAGCATTTCACTTACATGATAAATATCTGAGATAAAAGAACAGGTAATTCGTAGACCTGCAATGTCTTTAATACAATTTCTCAAAGAATCTAGAGATAATTCTCCATTTTTGCGGAGCATTTTGTTCATAATACTCTCGGGAGACTTGATTCTCGATTTGGTATGTTCAATAGGACTGTAATCGTGAAGAGACTGAAACTCCTGTTTGAGGATCTCAATCTTCGTCTCCATCTCATCAAGTGCAAATTTATAAATCAACATAAATCGGGTGATCTCGTGCTTAAGCTTCTTAAATTGTTCGATTTGATTCTCGGGGGTCATTATCCATTTCTCCTCTTGTAGCTTTTCTCTATATTTATCATAGCCAATCCACTAGTGAAATTCAAATTCAGTCTCCCCATATTCTACCACAACTAATGATTAGCAGAAAAAGAGCTCCCTCTCGGCAGCCCTTTCATCTATTACAGTAATTGTTCTCTAGTTAAGCTGTTTCCACTTTTGTTCCAACGTTTGAGGGACATAGCTTTCTAATTTTTTTAATAGTTCCAAGGGTTCTTGGTCTATATTTAACAAGCTAAGATGTGAAGCATTAGAAAATCCCTCGTTAATGCTGTGTTGAATTAGATTCATCAGAGGATCAAAATAATTCCTGATATTTAAAACCCCTACCGGTTTCTTATGAATACCGATTTGTGACCAGCACAAAACCTCAAAAAGCTCTTCATACGTCCCAAAACCGCCGGGTAAAGCAATAAAGCCATCCGCCAGCTCCCCCATTTTTGCTTTTCGTCCATGCATATCGTCCACTTCTATCAGCTGCGTTAATTCTCTATGTACCATCTCTCCATTAAACAATCCCCTAGGCATAACTCCGATCACCTCACCTCCACCGTTCAAAACAGCATTGGCGACTTCACCCATTAATCCAATTCTTGATCCCCCGTAAACTAAGCGATATTGGTTCATAGCCATGTAGTTTCCAAGTTCAACAGCTTTGACTTTATATTCCTCATGCACCCCTAAATTCGATCCTGCAAAAACACAAATTGATTTCAAATCCTCATCTCCAAACTATATATTGATAATATCCGACATCTAATATACTATATGTTGGAGAATAAATCATATAAAAGATTAAGGAGTGCTACATAATATGGAGATCAATGACGTGCAGAAATGGATTAAAAGTTATTATGGACAAAGAGGCTGGACCGATTATGGTCCTTTTATACGGGTTGGATTTCTTATGGAAGAGACCGGTGAGGTTGCACGGGCAGTACGCTCCTATGAAATCGGAAGAGATCGCCCAGATGAATCTACCCCTCCATCAGAGCAACTGAAACAAGACTTGATTGAGGAAATTGGTGATGTGCTAGGAAATATAGCCTTGTTAGCCGATTTGTATGGTATCACTTTAGAAGAGGCATTTACTGCACATAAGGAAAAATTAGTTAAACGCTTTAATTCCTAAGGAGAAGCAGAAAAAGGGCTACAATCGGCAGCACCGTATTGTAGCCCTTCTTTATCTAACTATCTAAGCCTCGTTAACCATTACTGCCTAATGTATGATTCGAAATAGCATTAATTATTGTTTCCCAAACCTCTGGGTGAACTTCGTGACCCGTTCCTTCTAGGGTAAATAAAAGACTATCCCCTGATTTTAAATCAGGAGATAGCCTTTCTATTTATCCAGACAAAACTATTCGTTAAATAAATACTTCCTCAACGGTCAAATTTCGCTCCTTGGATAAATCTCTAAACGTAGTCTCATCTACTTTCACTAACGGTTTAAAAATATCCAAAGGATTGTTCATAATAATCGTACCTTGCTCTCCGTTGCTAAGCTGAACACTTTTACCTACGAAGTTCGGCAGTAAATGTCCAATCAAAGCTTGTACCGCATTTCCATTCAGCTTGCCAAAGCCCAGCTCATGCACCTTGCGCAGAACGGTAATCAGCCCTTGTTTGGGTTGATTCACTCTTACAGAGGTCATCCCAACATAGGCATTAGCAACAGCCACAATCAGTGTATACGGGTGCAGGTCAGCCTTACTAAGCATATTAGGATATCCAGTCCCATCCTCAAATTCATGATGCTGAAGCGCCACCAGAGCGGTCTTCTCGTCATTCATAGATTTAAGAATAATATCGTATCCATACGAAGTATGACGCTTTAGTTCTTCAGTTTCCTCAGGGGTTAAGATCCCCGTCTTATTTATGATTGATGGGTCGATCTGACTTTTTCCTATGTCGTGTAAATACCCTGCCCGGCTAATCTCGTAGCGTTCTTCTTTGGTATAACCTAACCAAGTCGCTATGTAAAATGATAGCAGTCCGACCTGTAGTGAATGATTGTATGTACCAACGTCTTCTCGTTCAAGCAACAGCAATAAGGAAACTACATCCTTATGTTCATCCATTTTTTCCAGCAAGGGCTGCAACGTAAGATCAACATCTGACTGCGTGAAGCTCCCCTTGCTGAGTGCTTCTAGAAAAATAGATTCATAGTTTTGGATCACTAGATCAAAGTTTCCATTTAGGCTTTGCTCCAGATTCATTCCCTCATTATCCATCGCAATGCTGCGAGGTTCAATATCGACATAATCGATACGATGTCTCATCAGGAGGGTGATTTCTTCTTGGTAAACAATTGTGCCTTTTGGGAGCACGTGTAAACCAACACTATTAAAAGTGTCCAACATAAGACAATCGCCATGTTTGAGATCCGTGACATGAGCTTTCAAAATTCTGCACCCTTCCTATCAATAGGTATATTTTACCTTAAGGATAGCTAAATTATTCCAAAGTCACAATATGGTTAAAGTCTCATTAACACTCTCAATTAGTTCAAAAGACCCCTGCAACATCACCTAAAAAGGAATACTAAAGTCCGCTATCACTTTTCCAATCAACTGATCCTTCGCTACAAAAGGAGTAGCCCAGAGATGAGCATCGTTACTTATATTCCGGTTATCTCCGAGAAAAAAGTAATGGTCCGCCGGAACCGTAACGGGTCCAAAAGTATAGTCCATCCGCTCATTAAGATAGGGTTCATTGATCTCAGTTCCATTTCTGTAAAGGGCTCCATCTTTAATTTCAATGGTATCACCTGGCAACCCTATCAACCGCTTTACATATCTTTTATGCTCATCACCTGCTACCGGGGGCGTAAACACGACGATGTCTCCATGATCGAGTGTCGTCATCCATAACATTTTTTCAACGATTAGACGGTCATTAATTTCAATTGTAGGAATCATAGAGCCAGTAGGAACCCTCATCGCTTCAGCAACATAGGTTCTTACAAATAAAGATAGGACCACTGCGATAGCAACACTAGGCAAATATTGTTTGATAAATTTCAACATAATTGCTCACCTCATTTAAATTTTATAAACTTTTTGATCGTTGCAGAAGCTTTTTTCGCTCGTTCATATTCAGTTCATATTGTCGTCATGTATAGTTCATCTTCATCGGGTAAGCTTCCTTTAGCAATTCGTTAAGATAGCTAGAATAAAGCGATTAGAACAGGAGAAGATGCGAGTGATACCAGAAGAAGAGGTTATTAAAAAAAGGATGAATAAACCGCTTAAAATTATACTTATTTCCTTAGGGGCTTTAGCTACTGCAATAATGCTTTTTCTAGTGACTGTTTTTGTCGCTAATATTTTCCTCAATAAATCGGACCAAGCTAAAATAAAACCCTATGGTCAGTCTGTAAGCGTCGATGGTAAAAATATGAACGTTTTGATTCAAGGAAATGGTGAAGAGACAATCGTGCTCTTACCTGGTTATGGAACGGTGGCACCGGGACTTGATTTTAAGCTGTTAATAGATGAACTATCTCCATTTTACAAAGTTGTCACGATTGAGCCTTTCGGTTATGGATTAAGTGATAGAACGGACAAAGAGCGAACCACGGAAAATATTGTAAATGAAATTCATGAAGCTGTAAAGCAACTTAATATTGACCGTTATATTCTAATGGCACACTCTATTTCCGGGATGTACAGTTTGAATTATGTGAACAAATATCCAAACGAAGTGAGTGCATTTGTCGGGATTGATAACAGTATTGCAACGGAAGACAGAATAGGTGTTAAAATACCAACAGGAAAATTAAAATTCCTTAGAAAATCAGGCTTGGGCAGATTGTTATTGAAATCAGGTGGAAATCCCTATGCTGAATTGCCGTTTGATGATGAAACTAAAGAACAATTGAGATTGCTTACGCTTAGAAACACTTATAATTACACTAACTTAAATGAAGTGGAACATATGTCTTCTAATTATAAAGGGGCTCTAAATTCAACTTTTCCAAAGGATCTTCCCCTTTTGCTCTTTGTACAAGGGGATGATACTCTCTTAAAGGATTGGATATCATTGCATGAAGAGCAAGTCAAAAATTCCGTACAAGGAAAATTGGTAAAACTTGATGCAGGACATTATCTGCACCATACCAAATCAAAAGAAATCGCCGAAAATTTCAAGACATTTATGAAAGAAATAAAATAAGTATAGATTATATCGCTCGATTGTCTAAACCGTTTCACTTATTCTCCATGCTGCTGCATCATGTGCAAGCTTCCTTGCATTTCATGCCGCAGCATTTTTTTATTCATACTTCGTTAATATTTACGTACCCACACTTCTAAAACTGCTCAATAATGCGATTCATTTCCCCATCTACGTCCATCAGAGTATTCTTAGGAATATGAATGACCAACAAACCGCCAAAGATCTGTTCACATTTCCCATCATTCTCTATGATCCGTTGTTTAAAAGCAGAAATGGCTGCTGAATCAACAGCCTCTTTACTTAGAAGCCAAGCGTACCTTTTGAAATGAGATTTCTGTACAGTTTCCTGATAGTAATAGATCCCTAGCTCTTCTTTCACCCGGATAATATCCCCCATTGTAACACTTGGATTAAAAATCGGAGTCTCTTCGATGCGGTATTTGTCTTTACCAACTGGAGTAACATCAAGGATTTCTATTTCACGGCCTGCTGGATCGAAGCAAATATGTAGTCCTGACGAATCTAGCATCAGCACACCTCAATTCTATTCAAAATCTGATCTTGATGATTCTAAATAACACAAAACACAATAAATACATTAAACTTGTAATCCCGAACAACCTGAAGATTCCCGGCGTTAAAAACATATATAAACTGTATGGAAAACTCCAAATAAAGGCGAGAAGCATGAGAAGGCTTCTGTTTAAAGAGACACCTATCGCAAGTAATCCGGCAGGCAACACCAACATTACCATACTTATTATACTACTGGATTGATTCGTAACATCAGCATACGGATTAATGAATATAAATATAAACCATAAAAAAACGGTCATCAAACTGGATACATATCCAATGAGTTTAATGATTGTTAAGTTTATGGATTGCTCCATTCCATCACCTCAATTCTTTCGCAATAATTCTCTCCAGCCATTTCCACGGGAGCAGCGTTTTGCCTAAGATCAAGATCCGGGTGCCTTTGCCAATAGGATACCGAAGCCTTGGTGACTTCATTTCAGTAATACGACCGATGAGATCTGCCACTTGCTTTGGATCAGGTGCAGTTTCAGCAGTATGCTTGGAATATCGTAGCACAGCGTCCAGACGGTCTCTATAAGGAGAATCCTCGACTAGACGAATTTGTGCCATTCCTTTTCCCCAAATCGGAGTACGGAAGGAGCCAGGTTCAATTAATACTACACGTATTCCATAAGGAGACATTTCATGACGCAGACTTTCACTGAATCCTTCTACTGCAAATTTGGAAGCTGCATATGGAGCGTACCCCGGAAACCCGGACAACCCGCTTATACTCCCCACGTTAATAATCGTACCACTTTTCTGTTTTCGCATAACTGGCAGCACAGCTTTTGTCACCGCGACTAATCCGAAAAAATTCGTCTCCATTTGCTGACGCCATTCGTCCATAGATATCTCTTCTATGAAGCCGCCTATAGCAAAGCCTGCATTATTTACCAAAACATCAATTCTTCCAAATGTTTCGTGTACTGAGGTTATAGTCGCCTGTATAGAATCACTATCGGTAACATCCATGGTCATAAAATGAAGCTGCTTCAAGAGTCCTGCTTGCTCAGCCTGCTGTTCAAGTTCGCCTTTACGACTCAAATCGCGCATGGTTGCTACAACTTTGAATCCTTGTCCTGCTAGTTTAAGGGCTGTGAGCAGTCCAAATCCACTAGAGGTTCCGGTTATTAAGGCTACTCGATCATGCATTCGATCTAGATGTGAATTCATCTTTGACTCTCCTTATGTTTCATTATTCCAAAAAAACAAACAAACGTTCTCTTTCGGATTGACTATCCATTAATTTCAAGTTATAGTAAGTGTATCATTTATATTTCTGCGGGAGAAGCACCTCGCAAGATAGGCATTCATGCCTATCTTGGAGGTGCTTTTTTGCGCACATAGACTAATTAAGGAGCTGAAATGAATGTTTATTCACAATTTTAGTTATTTAAAGAAGTTTGTCCAATTCATCCTTGTAGTAGCTCTCCTCAACATCAACCTTACATTAGCTTCTGCAGGTACAGACTGGGATTCAGCCTTAGATGACATTAACGGTCTCCATGGTAATTATACCTCGCTTCAAGTAGCCCTCAAGTCCGATAGCTCAAAAATTCAAATGCTGCGTAAACAGAACAATGAAACACTGAAATCTATTCACTCTGTCATAGAGTCAACAGATAAGGTTCTGCTGAGTCGCTTATCATCTGAAGCAACGTCAGCTCAGAAGAAACATGCTCCTCTCCTGGAACAATACAGCACACTCAGTAAGCAGTCTACCGCTGCCAAGAAAGCTAAGGACTTTAAAACAGCCACTCTCCTGGATTTAAGACGCAATAAGCTCAAAGCTGCGGCAACACTCGCTCGAACTGAAATTAAGGCCAAGACAGACGCTTTGGCAACTGCCCGCAAGCAAACCGCTGCCAAGATCAAGCCTATCAAAGATACTCTGGCACCAGTCACAGCTCTGAAGAAGCAAATCACTGCTGAGAACAAGAATATCGCTGTAGCACAGAAAGTTCGTTCAGAAGCAGATAAACAATATAAATTGGCTGTAAAACAAGGGGATGCGATTACGGCAGTATCAGAAATGAGAATATCCTATGAGCAAATGAAACGAATTCATGACATGCATCAGAATATTTACAGCTGGGAGCAGAAGATTTCCCTAGCCCTACGATCAGCAGAGTCTAAGCTTCCATAATGTTCGCTCCCACCGGCTCATATCAGCTTCACTAACATACTAATTAGTTGGGCTGCGGGCACAATTAGGAGCTGAGCAAATATAGTACCTAGAAATCGCGAACCCATCAATACCACATATATTTTTCCTAGCTGATCACGGTATTCTACATTTTCAGTGGCTTTATGGGTAATAAGACCAAGCTGTGGGTCGATAAATATGGTTAGCAGTATAGTCGCCATTCCGTTAATCAATCCTGAGGCTTGAGAAGCAGTCGTGCTATATTGAGGCATTAGATGAGCAGCATACAAAGATGATATGACCCCTACGGTGTAAAAGGCTGTAACAAAAACGTTCATAACAATAAAACGTTTAGGAATCCCCAGGTATCTGAAGTTATATAGATTCACTTTTGGTTTTCTTATGTATTTTCTAGTATTTTTTAACTGCCCGATCGTTACGCTCGTAAGCAGCTTGGGAATAGAACCTTCGATTTCAAGCTTTGAGATGATTCTCCCAAACAAGCCTACAAAAGTAGGGAAAATAGCAATGGCAATTAATGTCCCTAATGAAGAAGCTAACAATATAATTCTCAAGTAATTAAGAAGTGGGAAATCAGAATGTATTTTGGCATAATCTACGAATTTAGCCGTCAGTGGAGCTTGAATCATGTTTGCAGTTCTTGACACGAGAACAATAATGCCTGTCAGAGACAAAGCAATAGCTAACTTGTTCAGCTTCACCCCGGCGTATCTTACCGAATAAGATAAGGTTTCTGCTGTATGAATAATCATTGTAAGCAAGCATACTACAATCAAGCTATTTACCATTTTTAGGTTCATCTCCATTGAAAGCTATTTATCTATTCGGTGCAGTTTTGGGCGAAAGTATTGATCCAGTCCGTAAGAAAGTGTAATTCCAACGGTATATCGAACAAGGTCAATCCATAGGAATCCCTTTCCGAGAATCAACCCACCGAGTACGGTAGCACGGATGCTGTTGATCCACTCTGCTTGATACAGTTGGCTAAATTCTATGCCGAAGCTAAACATCAGGCTCCACATAAAAGCGATCCACAGCTTCCGGTTCACTAGCAGTACACGAAACATAAAGTAAACCATGCTGCCCCAAAGCGCGTCTCCAAAATGTCTCGTTACAAACAAGGGTAGCTGTTCCGAGAATGCTCTAGAACATAGCCCCAGTACAATAACAATTAAGCAGATGCATCCATAAATAACTCTTTCTTTTAAAGCATTGACTCTCATTTCCATCCTCTATCC
>NZ_CDRJTB010000094.1:0-20698 GCF_976954365.1 Paenibacillus sp. Marseille-Q9583 | reverse complement strand
AAGAGCGATATGCTCATTTTGAAACTGACGATTCATTAAATGAATCTTTTAAAAATTAACGCGTTCCATTTGTTCAGTTTTCAAAGAACTTGCTCCTAGCATTCCGACATTCAATGTCTCTTGCACAGGAATTTGAGTATATCATGTTGTCGCATTTCTTGTCAACTTATTTTTTCATCGTTTGTGTTTCATTTGTTCGATGCGTCATAAGCACAAGAGATAATATACCATGCTGTTCTTATGTTTGCAAGCTTTTTTTGAAATAAAAATAATCTACGAATAAATACTTCTAAACTAGCACAAACCAACACAAATTGATTCCAATAATCCTTAATTTATGGCTAAATAGAATTTATCGTAATCCCATATATTAACTTCTAATGATATATACGAGAGGAGTCTAAATGAAAAACAATCCATCTAGTGCTGCGACCCAAACAAACACCAAGGACAAGGAGCAGCGTAATCTGCAGCAAGCAACAATCTATAAGATTTTGCTGGCTGTCAGCTTTGTTCATTTATTTAACGATTCTATTCAGGCAGTCATCCCTGCAATCTTTCCTATTCTCAAAGATAACTTGACGCTCTCCTTCGCTCAGATCGGGTGGATCTCCTTTGCCTTAAACATGACGTCCTCCGTTATCCAACCAGTCATTGGGTATGCGGCAGATCGTAAGCCTCGTCCTATATTGTTACCACTGGGTATGTGCAGCACATTTCTAGGGGTACTTTTATTGGCTTATGCCAACAACTATATTCTTGTATTGTTTTCCGTCATGCTGATCGGTTTCGGATCTGCTACCTTTCATCCCGAAGGCATGCGTGTTGCTCATATGGCTGCCGGTCAGCGGAAAGGTCTTTCGCAATCTATTTTTCAAGTTGGGGGCAATGCTGGACAATCTTTAGGACCAATGCTTACGAAATGGATATTCATTCCCTTAGGGCAAATCGGGGCTCTTGGCTTCACTATCGTGGCGGCTGCCGGAATCGCCGTCCAGACCTATGTCGCTCGCTGGTATCGAGAGATGCTGGATGCGGGATATACGTTTCATAAGAAGTCAACAGCACGTACAATCGATCCTGCCCGACGCAAAAGCATTCGAACGGCAACAATCATCCTCGTTTTCCTAGTCTTTGTAAGATCTTGGTACGGCGCTTCTATCGGCAGTTACTACGCTTTCTATTTAATGGACAAATATCAAATGACGCTTGATAAGGCCCAAATCTATATTTTTATGTATCTGGCAGCTGGAGCTGTCGGTACATTCTTTGGAGGCCCACTGGCTGACCGCTTCGGACGGCGTAATCTCATTCTTCTCTCTATGGTCGGAACAGTGCCCTTCGCACTGGCTCTACCCTTCGTGAACCAAATATGGGCAGCTATACTCCTACTGATTGGCGGCTTCATCCTTTTGTCCAGCTTCTCTGTTACTGTAATCTATGCTCAGATGCTTTATCCAGGCAATATCGGAACAGTTTCAGGGTTAATCACTGGTCTTGCTTTTGGGCTCGGAGGAATTGGCTCCTTAGTACTCGGCAATCTGATTGACAGCATTGGAATTTCAAAAGTGTTTATAGCTTGTGGCTTCCTACCTCTTTTGGGTTTCCTTGCTCTCCTGCTTCCTAGAGACGAGAAACTAGAAGAATGGGCCGCTCAATAAACATCAGTAACATCAGTAACATCAGTAACCACTTAACGCCTTACTCATAACTGTAGAAAATAGAGCGGCAGCCTTCCCGCTGCCCTCCGTCATATAATTATCCTTATTTGTACGATCAAACCCCATCCACACTGCAGCTGTCCATTCCGAAGTATAACCAACAAACCACAAATCCCGATTAGCTTTCTTGCTCACGCCTGGCAGATCCAATTGGGTTGTTCCGGTTTTCCCCGCTACAGGTCTGTTCATTTGCGCTTTTTTTCCTGTTCCTTCATTAACAACATTACGTAGCATCATCGTCATCGCCTCTGCGGTCCGCTGCGAGATTACCTGACGTGATTCCGAGGGATGTCTATATACGACTTTCCCTCTTGCATCAGTTATCGAGCGCACCATATGAGCCTCATTGAATTTACCTCCATTAGCAAAGACACCGTAGGCCTGTGTCATTTTAAGTGGAGATACCCCTTTATGAAGCCCTCCTAAAGCTATTGATAAATGGTTGTCCTCCTCCGTCAGTACAATTCCTAATTTCGCAGCAAATTGCCGTGCAGAAGAGATTCCAACCTGCTTCAAAAGCCAAACAGCTGGGGCATTTATGGATTTTTGTAATGCTGTATTCATTGTGATCTGACCTTGGTACATTCCATTCAAATTCTCAGGCACATAGTTTCCATAAGCGTATTTACGATCAGACAGTATGCTATTCGGGCTATACTTTCCGCTCTCTAGCGCGGGTCCATAATCAATGATCGGCTTGAAGCTGGAGCCTGGCTGCCGCGCATCAATTGTAGCCCTGTTCAAGCTCCCCTCATTTTGTTCGCGCCCACCAATTAGTGCCACTACTTCACCTGTACGATGATCCATTATGGTCATCGCTGCTTCCACCCGCTGATCTTTTCCGTCGGGCGGGAAAGAAGAACCCTTAAGAAAGGCCTGCTCAAGCGCCTGCTGTGCTTTACTGTTCAACCCTGTAACGATAGTGTAACCGCCCGTTCGAAGCTCCTCCACAGACTTCCCGGTGATCTGAGCCGCTTCCTTAAGCGTAGCATCCACATAATGCACGCCAATGACTTCTTCTTTGTTTGCAGCGGGAGGTTGATACTTTTTATCTCTGGCCTCAAGCATTTGTTCTTTAGTAATCAGTCCTTGATCTAACATAATCTGTAGAACGAGATTCCTTCTTGTTTTGGATAATGTACTATTATCTACCGGATTATAAATAGACGGTCCCTTAGGGATTCCCGCTAAGGTGGCGATTTGCCATATTTCTAGTTTTTTCAAATCGGATACGCCGAAGTAACGTTCCGCAGCTGCCTTTACTCCATATTGTCCACGCCCCATATAAATCTGATTGAGGTAAAGCCCTAGAATCTCTTGTTTTGATAACTGCCTTTCCAATGCAAGAGCAATGGAGGCTTCGTTTAGCTTACGTATGACATTCTTGTTCCTGTTCAAATAAAGATTGCGGGCTAGCTGCTGAGTAATACTACTCCCGCCCTCGGAGAGATCCATATCCACAATATTATTTAGAAAAGCGCGAGAAATCCCTTTATAATCTAATCCCTGATGGCTATAAAAGCGCCGGTCCTCCACCGCTAAAAACGTATTTATCAATAATGCAGGCATCTCCTCCAGTTCCGCTGAATGTCTATACCCCGAGCCCGGTAAAGGGATCATTCGTAATGTCGTCCCATCCGAGGTCTTAATGATGCTCGATTCCGGCAGCTGAAGTTTATCCACTTGCTGCTTAACCACTTGCCCGCCGTATTGATATACGTAAAGCAAACCCACGAGCGCTATTATTACTCCAATGATACTCCCATCAAATAATAAATACCCCAAACGGAGTATCCGGGTACGCACAATCCTTCTGCCATCCTTATCTAAATGGACTACCCTTTGTATTTTTTCGATAACGGCATTCATGATTCTATAATCAAGTTCTCTAAGAACCGCTCCATACTACGAGCTTCAACACACGCTGCTTCAAGAAGTGCTTGGGCTTCCATCCCATCATCCGTATTGTCAGCCTCCTCTACCTCACGGAGAGCACGGAGAATGGCCCGAGTTCTTATCAATAAAGCTACAGCTGGTGTGTCCTGCATCGTTTCTGGTACTACGCCTGTATTTGGAACTTCAATTCTTTGCATGCGATTCAGGTTAGCGGCGATTTGGCCTAATTCTCCTCCAGAGAGGACCTTGATTTCTTTTGTTACTCCCTTGTCTGCTAACTCTGAGGTTCCAATCAGTACCGTGTGCAAATCATCGGCAATTTTCTGTGAACGGAGAATAAACAACCCACTGAAGAATAGAACAAATAGAATTATGACGCTAGGGATTGTTCCAATATGATTAATGGTCCAATGGATAAGACGAACAAAAAAGACGCCTGATTTCCCCGAATAATGAGAATAAAGCAAAGCAACAGCCCGCTGGACAGCAAAAAGAAAGGCAGCACTCAAAAGAGCACTCCCTATAAAAATATAAAGATAATGGATGCGAACCGTCCGAAGTTTGTGCATAGTCATTCCCTCCTTGTGCTCACAAGGATATCTTCCAAATCTTAAGAACCCGCCAAGAGTTTTCTTAAGATTCTATGAAGAATGGGAAATAGGTGATAAAATCCGTTCGAAGCGGGGAGCTTTCTACATAAATAACGCCATTGTGGCGTTCGATGATACTTTTGGAAATGGCAAGACCTAGGCCTGAACCGCCTGTATGCTGTGAACGAGACTTCTCTGCACGATAGAATCGTTCAAAAATAAATGGGATATCGCTCTCTGCAATCATCTCTCCAAAATTGCTAATGCGGACAACCGCTTCATCTCCCCTTTTACTGAAACCAATCTCCACTTTCCCGCCGCTTCTACCGTAACGGATCGCGTTCGTAATCAAATTTTCATATGCACGAACTAATTCTTTAGGGGAAGCCTTTATCCACAACTCACCAGCTTGGTCATCAATCTCATAGGTCATTTCAGTCTTTGTTAGTTCGGGAACTACTCCTCAGCTAGCTGCCGTATAAATGCTTTTAAATCTAATCGCTCCATAACCAGAGGGTATTCCCCACTATTTACGCGTGTATATTCAAAAAGATCGTCGATCAGTTTACGCAGCACAAGAGATTTGTTGTAGGCTATGCTCACGTAATATCGTATTTCTACTTCTTCCTGGCATCGATCTTGCTCGATATACTCCAGAAAACCGAGGACAGAGGTAAGGGGGGTTCGTAAATCGTGGGAGACACCCGTGATCAAGTCATTTTTTGCATTCACAGCTTTACGTTCCTCTTCCACAGAGTGCTGCAAACGTTCAGCCATTTCATTAATATTCTCAGCCAGCACTCCCAGCTCGTCCGTAGTTCTGACTTCAATTCGGTGCGACATCCCGGAGCTTGTGATTTCCCGAATTCCTTTGGTGATCTCCTCCAGATACAGTACTACTTTACGAGTATAAATAAAAAAGAACAGTAAAAAGCTGATAATACCAGCTGCGGTCAGCAGTGGCATAGAACCAATATGATTAATGATCCAGCGTAAGACACGTGAATAGGGAGCCGACTCTGACGCTGGATTCAGATAGATCATGAAATTAACGAGCTGGTAACCTGCAAACAGCAGTAATCCACCAGAAAGCACACTAAGCAAAAAGGCGTATATAAACTTCCAACGAATCGTAGTTATATATTTTGAATTCAAGAAGCGTCACCTAATCCTTTCAGGAAGGTCCATCTAATTTATAGCCAACTCCCCAGACGGTTTGTATATAACGGGGGCGCTTCGAATCCACTTCGATTTTATCGCGGAGGTTACGAATATGTACCATAACAGTATTACCCCCATCTAAAAATGGTTCGTTCCACACCTTATCGTATATCTGCTCTAAGCTGAGCACTCGACCTTGGTGCCTTGCCAAAAGCTCTAAAATAGAAAATTCCCGGGGGGTCAGCTTAATTTTCTGCTGGTCTATATGTACCTCATGCTTAGACGTATCTATAGTTAAATCTTCAAAGCTCAGTTTGCTGTCATTCCCTAGGCTATTACTATCTTTATTGAAAGCGTGATAACGACGCAGCTGTGACTTAACTCGTGCCACAATCTCCAAAGGATTAAACGGCTTGCCCACGTAGTCGTCCGCTCCTATGCTAAGTCCTGAGATTTTGTCCATATCCGTATTTTTGGCTGAAAGGATGATAATTGGCATCTTCCGCTCTTCACGGATCTTCATACACGCTACTAGCCCATCCATCTTAGGCATCATGACATCAAGAATAATCAGATCGACTTCTTCCTTCTGGAGACACGCCAGCGCTTCCATCCCATCATAAGCTTTAAGCAGGCGATAGCCCTCATTACAGAGGTATATCGATAACAGTTCTACAATTTCCTTCTCATCATCTACTAACAATATCGTTTCTCTCTTCACAGGAGGGGGTTCCTTTCAAATATAGTAATAATTATCTATAGCTTCTATATTAGCAGATCAATCGAATGATTTACCTCGAAAATAGAAACATGTACTTAAAATCGAACGACAATAAGTAGGTTACGCAAAAAAAGGGTACACGCTCCTCTCGTACTTAAACGAAATGAAACTGGTACCCTTTTAGGACTTAACAAAAATTTGCTTACATCTCCAGCAGTCGAATCAGCTCATCCTCATCCTCGATGACCTGAATACCTAGCTGTTGTGCTTTGGCCAGTTTACTACCTGCCTTCTCGCCGGCAATAACCAAATCCGTCTTCTTAGATACACTTCCAGACACCTTCGCTCCGAGTGCTTCCAGACGTTCGGCTGCTTCGTCACGTGTAAGCTTTTGTAATGAACCGGTCAACACTACCGTTTTCCCGCTAAAGAAGGAATCCGTGCTAACAGGACGTGGTGCCTCAGGAGCTTTTGCTTCAACCCCAAGCGCGCGCAACCGAGCAACATTCGCCACGACAACAGGATCTGCGAAGAAGTTAACAATGCTCTCGGCGACAATCCCGCCAATGTCCGGCAACTCGGCAAGTTCTTCCGCTTTAGCCTGCATCACAGCATCCAGATCGCGGAAATGATCAGCCAGCATCTTAGTTGTTGCTTTACCTGTGTTAGGGATTCCTAACGCAAAGAGGAATGAGGCGAGATCGCGCCCTTTGCTATCCTCTAACGCTTGCAGCAAATTCTGTGCTTTTTTCTCCCCGAAACGGTTCAGCTGTACAAGCTGCTCAAAGGACAATTCATACAGATCCGCAGAGTCATGAACATTAAGCTCGTCGTAGAGCTGACCTGCCGTCTTCTCACTAAACGTCTCAATATCCATCGCATCTCGTGAAGCGAAATGAGTGATCCGACTAATAATTTGCGGTCTACAGTTCAGCTTATTATTACAGAAAAGATGCGCACCGCGCATTTCTAGCGGAAATCCGCAAGCCGGGCAATCCTCAGGGAAAATAATTTCTCCTCCGTCATTCTCTTCTGTTACCTTGCCGAGAATTTCTGGGATAACATCATTAGAACGCCGAATAAACACTCGTGAGCCTAAGGCGAATTTCAAGTTTTTGCGCTCAATATCGCCCACATTATTTAATGTGCAATTCTGCACGGTAACTCCAGCAAGCTCTACGGCTTCAACACGAGCTAAAGGAGTCACTTTACCTGTACGTCCTACATTCCAGCTAACAGACTCAAGCACGGTCGTTGTTTCTTCAGCTTCAAATTTATAAGCCACTGCCCAGCGAGGGAACTTGTCAGTGTAACCAAGAACTTCACGAATACGGAAATCCGTCACCTTGATCACCGCTCCATCAATGAGGTAATCAAGACTTGAACGACTCTCCTCGATTCCAGCAAGCTGTTCGGTCACATCATCGAAATCATTACAATAAGTCAGATAAGGATTTACTTTGAATTTGTTATTCCGTAGAAAATCCATCATCTCCTGATGATCGGCGAACTCTACACCTTCTGCAAATCCCACATTATAGAAATAAGCGTTCAAACGACGTTCCGCAGTGGTCTTCGGATTTAGATTGCGCAGCGCACCTGCCGCCGCATTACGCGCATTCTTAAGTGGCTCTGCAGCCCGGGTATTATAATCAGCGAGCACAGACAGGTTCATAATTCCTTCACCCTGAACCTCAATGACCCCTTCTTTAAAAGGAATCGTTAATGGAACAGACTTAATGGTCTTCACCTGAGCAAGTATTCCTTCCCCAATGACACCATTACCACGCGTCGATGCCTGTTCGAGCACACCATTCCGATAGGTTAGATTCAGCGTCAAGCCATCAAACTTCAGTTCTACTGCATAACAAGGATCAGGTAGAGGGTTGCCTGGGTTCTTAAGATTGTACTCATTCACTAAGCGAAGTACCCGCGTATTCCAGCTCCGCAGCTGTTCAATATTCTGTGCTTTATCGAGACTCCAAAGCGGAGCCAGATGCCGATGCGGCGTGAAGCCCTTAAGCAGCTCTCCACCTACACGTTGTGTAGGTGAATCCGGTAGTACGAAGCCACTCTCAGCCTCCAGTGCTACAAGCTTGTCGTATAAAACATCGTATTCCTTATCGCTGACTAGCGGAGCATCCAGCGTGTAGTAGTGGTAATTATAATTATTTAACTCCGCAACAAGCTCTTCCATCACATGCATAGCATCCATGCAGGTACATCCCTCCGTCAATAAGTTCCTAATGGTTAGCGTGGTCTTAATATCCGTTCGTTAATCGTATCCTACTATTATTCCACCCTGGTAATCGGTGCAAACCCTGCAAGCAGTCGTTTTACACCCACTGGTGCCGGAAAAGCAATCTGCAGCTCCGTATCATTTCCGGTGCCCTTAACGGCCACAACGGTGCCAGTGCCCCATTTGCCGTGCGAAACTTTATCACCCGCTTTGTAATCGCCAGCAGCCGTAGCCCCTGCTCCAGTAGCGCGCTGTGCGCCTCCGGAGGTTACGGTCACGCTACTCTTACTTGTCGCTGCGGACGCTGTGCTTCCGCTGCCAATCGGCGCCGCACCGGCGGCTCCACTTCGGCCGCCGAAGTTCCCACGACTGCCGCCACTGAAGCCGCGTCCGCCGTAGGCACCACCTACCTCCGAGCCTCCGCGTTGGAAGCGGTCCTGTGTCTTCGCGGTATCTTCCTTCAACTCCTCCGGAATCTCTTCAATGAAGCGGGACGGCTGATTCGCCGTCGTCCGCCCAAAGAGCGTACGCATCCGCGCGCAAGAGAGAAACAGCTGTTTCTCGGCGCGGGTGATCCCTACATACGCAAGCCGGCGTTCCTCTTCGAGCTCATCGTTGTCTTGGAAGGCTCGGCTGTGCGGGAACACACCTTCTTCCATCCCGACGATAAATACCGTTGGGAACTCCAGACCTTTGGCGCTGTGCATCGTCATCAGAACTACAGCGTCACTACGGTCCTCTTCATCATCATTCACACTATCAATATCTGCGATAAGTGCAAGATCCGTGAGGAAGGAGACAAGCGACTTGTCCTCGTTATTCTTTTCAAACTCCATCGTCACGGATAAGAACTCATCGATATTCTCTAGTCGTGAGCGAGATTCGAGCGTATTTTCATTTTGCAGCTCCAAACGGTACTGCGACATCTCCAGTATTTTTTCCGTCAGTTCTGTTACGGACAAGAACTCCACCATACGGTGCAGAGCTTCAATCATATCGTAGAACTCTACTAGCATATTCCGCGTCCGTCCGGCAAAGCCCAAATCATCTACAGTTTGCAGTACGCGAAAAATAGAAACACCACGCTCACCAGCCGCAGCTGCCAGCTTACCAACCGTTGTATCCCCTAATCCCCGCTTAGGTACATTAATAATACGCGTCAGGCTGATATCATCATCAGGGTTAGACAACAGGCGTAAATAAGCGAGCAGATCTTTGATTTCTTTACGATCATAGAACTTAATCCCGCCTACGATTTGATACGGAATATCAGATTTAATTAGAATTTCCTCGATTACCCGTGACTGTGCATTCGTACGATACAGTATCGCATGATTCTGGTAGGCTTGACCCTGTTTCACATTTTTGCTGATTTCTCCGGTTACAAAGTAACCTTCATCATGCTCGGAGTCCGCCCGGTACACCTTAATCTTGGCACCTTCCTCGGAATCGGTCCACAGCTTCTTCGGCTTACGTCCACTATTGAGTGCGATCACACCATTGGCTGCATTCAGGATATTAGCAGTTGAACGGTAGTTCTGCTCTAGAAGAATGGTCTTCGCTTCTGGATAGTCCTCTTCAAAATTAAGAATGTTCGTAATATCCGCTCCGCGCCAGCGATAAATCGACTGGTCACTATCGCCTACCACACAAATCCGGTGGTGGCTGTCAGCGAGCATACGGCACAACATATACTGCGCTCTGTTCGTATCCTGATACTCATCCACGTGGATGTATTTGAATTTCTTTTGGTAGAAATCAAGTACCTCGGGAACTTCCTTAAACAGTTCGATGGTCTTCATAATCAAATCATCAAAATCAAGCGAGTTATTGCTTCTTAGACGTCTTTGGTACATCTTATATACCTTTGCAACTAAACCTTCAAAATAATCGCCAACCTTCTGCTCATACTGCGCCGGAGTGATCAGCTCATTCTTGGATGCGCTAATGATAGCCTGCACAGCTTTTGGTTCGAATTTCTTCGTATCAATATTCAGTTCCTTCATACAGTTACGTATTACGGATAACTGATCTGTAGAGTCCAGAATGGAGAAGTTGGAGGTAAAACCAATCCGCTCGATATCCTTCCGCAAAATCCGAACACACATAGAGTGAAAGGTGGATACCCAGATATCTCTTCCCTCAGGTCCGACAAGTTTAGATACACGTTCCTGCATTTCCCGCGCGGCTTTATTCGTAAACGTAATCGCCAAAATCGCCCAAGGCGGCGCCTTTCGATTGGCAATCAGCCAGGCAATTCTATGAGTCAACACTCTCGTCTTCCCACTGCCTGCACCAGCCATTATCAAAAGTGGTCCTTCAGTAGTTTCGACAGCCTGTCTTTGTGGAGGATTCAGTCGACTTACTGCGTCTTGTATGCTAATAAGTTGCATGTGTAACATGCTCCTTTCTAAATATAAAATCACAAATCATAAGTAGTCCTAAAAATAACCACTAAGCATAAACCCCTTCGGCGTCCTTATAAGGACGGTAAGTGTTTATGCGAAAAATATAAAGATAATGTATAACGTGAAACTTATACCTTCTTATATTTTAATCAAATTGCTCTTGTACTGTCTTCTTCACAGCCGCAACTGTAAGAAGTGCCTGCTGTACATCACTATAAATAATATTGCCGACCACTACTGTATCACATAGAGCTGCTGCTTGCTCGGCCTCTGCCTCACAGGTAATGCCCCCACCATAAAAAAGTTGGGCGTGATCCACCATTTCGCGTACTGTCCGCACAGTCTCCATATCCCCGAACCTACCGCTGTATTCAAGATAAACAATCGGCAGTGACATCAGCCTGTCCGCAACCTGAGCATAAGCAGCCGCTTCTTCAGCATCAATGGCCGTCTCAGCCCCTGTAATCCGTGCAACGGAAGAGTCACTATTCAGCACAATATAACCTTCCGTTAGAAGCGAATCCCATGGAATCATAAATCCATAGCGTTCAATAGCTCGGCGATGATGGCCTACAATCCAGGCTGGATCAGGCGTATTAAGCACCATAGGGATCATATAAAGATCAAATCCAGGCACAGCAGCTTCAAGTTCGGATACTTCTAGTGCACAGGGCAACTCAAACCCTCTTACTCTTGATAAGAGATCCACTGTATTCTCATAGGTTACTCCTGTAGAGCCCCCTATCAGTATAGCATCCGTGCCAGATAAGCAAACGGCCTCCAAATCCTCATCCGAAATCATCCGGTCAGGGTCTAGCTTAAACACATGCCGCCAAGGTTTGATCATTTGCTGCACTGCTTTCATGAGAATCATCCTTAATAGTCATTTGGGCAAGACAAAGACACTCCTGCCGCCGCAAAAGATATAGATCTAGTCTATGCCAGCACAGCAGGTGTGTCAATTTAAAGCGAACAAAAATGCGAACATTTTTTCGTGTTTTTTTATGGTAATAAGAGGTCTAAGATTTCACCGTAACCCTGTAATGTTAATCAAATCCTCTTCGGGCACAAAATCAGTATAGAAACCATCCACTCCCATACGGGACAGTTCCCTAATTTCATCTTCTTCATTTACGGTATGAACATATACACGAGCTCCGGCCTTCTTCAGCTTTTTAACAAAGCTCTTGGTGGCTCGGCCAACTGGCATGGTAATATCCACACCTGTTTTATTAACAAACTCAATAACTTGTTCATCCGTATCCTTGGATTGGTATAGAGTGTAAAGCACTTCTGGAAAAGAATACACCTTATTAATCTCATCAAGCATCGACTGATTATATATTTGTGGAACAACCCGATCTAATATGGATGGATCCCGGAGCTGCGCCGCTTCTACCAACAATGTAAATTGTTTATTTATAAGTTCGGGTTTGATTTCTTTCGTATCGGTCACGATATAAGCATCTGGATAATGCTGCATCAGATCAAGCAACTTCTCGACATCGATCGGGGAGTATATATTCAGGATTGGACTGTCCATGAATTCCTTATAATCTAGTACTACCCCTTGTTTATTAGCAGGAAGAACATCCAACTGACCTAAAAGCTTACTCATGTTGCCTGACCACTCATGCCTACCTACTAGCTGATCATCAGCCGATAATAACAAGTCTACTTCAAATACGCGAGTCCCCTGTGCATAATTAGCAACAAATGCTTCAAAGGCATTGGTGTATGTATGGCCGTTAATGCCACCCATAGCATGTGCTATGACCTTATGAGCTTCAAATCCGCTTGCAGGCTGTTCGTCTTCATTACTAAAAGCGATTACAAGTAACATGACAAGAGCTCCAATTACAATCACGGTTGCAACAATCTTTTTCTTATCCATAGTTGAGTTTCCTTTGCGAAGGTTAGATTAGAAAACAATACAAAAACAATACCCCGCTCTACCATGGGTAGAAACGGGGATCGCATAAAAGTTTAATAAATCCAAAATAAGTGCAGGAATCAATAAGCATTTTTGTTGACGAAGCCGTTGCGAATCGTTTTGAAAATAATTCGAATATCGAACAGTAAAGACCAGTTCTCAATGTAGAAAATATCGTGCTTGATTCGCTCCTCGATAGAAGTGTCACCGCGAAGTCCATTGCTCTGTGCCCAGCCTGTGATTCCAGGACGTACATGGTGTTTTACCATATACTTTGGAATTTCATCACGAAACTGTTCCACATAATAAGGGCGTTCTGGTCGAGGTCCAACCACACTCATATGTCCCAGTAACACATTAAAAAATTGCGGAAGCTCATCTAGACTTGTCTTACGGATAAAGGTCCCAAATCTTGTTCTACGAGGATCTTCCCGCGTACTCCAGCCTGTATCCTCTTCACCATCCTGCTGCATCTTCATGGAGCGAAACTTATACATCATAAAATTACGACGGTTCAGTCCCACACGTTCCTGCCGGAATATAATCGGTCCCGGAGAGGTCAGTCGGACACCAATCGCCACGATAAGCATCACTGGTGAGATCATAATAATTGCGAACAAAGAGAACACAATATCAAACAATCGTTTTGCCATCTTATTACCCGTCATATCTAGTGGAATATCACGAACATTAATCATTGGCATGCCTGCAAAGTTATCAAAGTAAGGGCGGGCTGGTAAGTAGTCGAAAAAGTCAGGGATAATCAATGTGCGTACACCTGCTTTTTCACAGGCCGCAATAATTGAAGGGTACTTCGAATGCGCATCGAGCGGTAACGCTAGTATAACTTCATCCACAGGCAGCATCTCTAATATTCCAGACAACTGGTCAACTGTTCCAAGAATCGGTTTATATCGTTGTTCTTCAATCCCATCCCAAGTATGATAGTCATCCAAGAAGCCAATCGCTTCATATCCAAGCTCAGGGTATTGCTCTAGATTATTGTAGAATCTTTTGCCTAGCGTACCTGCACCGATGATAAGTACGAACTGACGGTTGAGTCCCTTTTCACGTAAAGATTTAAGCATTTTCTTCAGCACATAACGGTACAGCATAATAGAAAGAATGTTCAATCCCATGTAAAGAGCTAGATATGTTCGGGAGATATTTATTTCTTTCACGAAAAACATCAGACCGAGCAGAATGAAAATGCCCATAATATGCACTTGGAAAATCTTAATGAATTCATCGACAAACCGTTTCTTACGCTTCGGCAAATACAGCGACAGCAGTATACCGATTAACACTGCAATTCCGCCATAAATCATACTCCAGTAAGCGTACGACTCTACAGGCAACGGGTTTTCATACTCCATCCAACCACTTCTAAACTTTAGCCACCAGGCTATAAGGAAGGACAGCTGGATGACAAGAAAGTCAGCCACCATATAAAGCTGTGTCAAAAATTTTTGATTACGCCGAATCATAAATTCACCTCAGTATTCTTTTCGTTACGTGCACCTGTTTCATTAGCGGAGTTAAGACTCTGAGCAGGTGATGGGACTGCCTTAGGAGAAGTTAAGGCATTCCGCAAAAGCGAAAGCGCGAACTTCACACCTACGCCGGCATATACTGTTCCATTTATCATACTGTTGTACTTCTTACTATAATGCTTACGATGAAATAAAATCATTGCCCGGTGGAATTCATAGACGATCTTAAACGGTCTGCGTCTGGCGCTGCCACCTTTAAGATGTACGATAGAGGTCTTCGGATAATAATAAATCTCCCAACCAGCCTCTTTAATACGATAACACCAATCTAAATCTTCTCCGTACATGAAGAACTCTTCATCCAATCCACCCACCTGATCAATCGTCTCCCGCCGCAGCAGCATAAACGCACCAACCAGACAATCTATCGGGTAATCAAGATCAGGGTCCAGATAACCTAACTGGTAACCGTTAAACCTCGGACGATCCGGAAATAGCTTACTAAATCCAAAAGCATAATAGAAAGAGGCTGACGGTGTAGGGAATCCCCGCTTGCAAGCTTTATCTAGCGAGCCATCTGGTAAAATAATCTTACACCCTGACGCTCCTACATCAGGCCGACTGTCCATAAAGGAGATCATCGTCTCTAGCGTATCCTTACGTACCACCGTATCTGAATTCAGCAGCAGCACATACCGTCCGGATGAAGCTTCCATCCCCTGATTATTAGCACGGGCAAAACCGACATTGTCGTTATTTGCGATTAACATTACACCTGGAAACTCTCTACTAATCTTCTCTACCGAATCATCATTGGAATTGTTGTCTATTAATATAATCTCATAGGAATAGTTCGTTGCTGAGTCATACACCGACCTGAGACAATCCATCGTCAGGCGACACGTGTTGTAATTAACAATAAGTATACTTACATCTACATTCACTGCGTAACGCTCCTGACAAATATAGTAATCTACCGACAATAATTATAACATAAAACCTCCCTGAGAGGAGGTGACGTTTCAGGGAGGTTTTTCCAGATATAGTTTAGCTTTCGTGTTTCTTTCTCTCTTTTATCGCGGCTTGTATATACTTCCGCTTCTTTTTCAGCGCTGGGAGCTGAGCGAAAAAGGATTTCCAAGCCACAATTAACTGTGGCTCTCTAAGTAGCATATAACCGTGAGCGGCAAGCTCATAGGGAAGAGAAAATAAGATTGTCTTCAGCATAGTTCGAGCCGGTTCATTCTTGTAGATCATTTTGTAACGGTTAATGTAAGATATTCGTCGGATGGACAACGGCTTAGTGTTACGACCAGACGTTTTCCAGCCACGTTCGTGATACCCGATCGCCTCAGCATCATGATATCCATGCCAGCCGAATAACTCCGCCCTCCAAGCCACATCCACATCTTCCTTATACGCGAAAAAGTCGGCATCAAAAAACTCATCATCAACACTAATGTCTTCGATCATCCGTCGAGAATACATCGCAGCCGCTCCAGATACACCGAATACAGGACCAGATTGTGTCCATTGGTCTGCTGGCTCACCCGCACCACGATCAAATGCACGGCGTGCTCTGTTCATTCGGAGACCTGTGCTGTCTACCAGCCCATGATCCGCCTTCAGCAAAAGCTTGCCTGTGGCGCTGCCGATCTGTGGATTATTCTCCATCTGTGTGATTAGTCTGGAGATATAGTCTGGAGCCAGCGTAAGGTCAGGGTTAAGGACGAGCACGTAATCTGTATTCGTGGCCGAAATGGCCTGGTTGTGGGCTGGGGCGAAGCCTGTGTTAAGCTCATTCTCCAGAAGGTCAATTGTTGGATATTGCTTTATCTCCCTTGCGGAGTTCATAGCTTCATGCCCCACCAAGAATGCAGCGGGTGAGTCCGAGTTAAACTGGTGATAGAACGTTCTGACCTTATCCGCCGAACCATCAGTTGAAGCGTTGTCCACTACGACAATTTTTTTGACCAAATAATCCTGTGCCATTACTGCCTCTATACAATCTATGATGTCGTCAGCACTGTTGTAGGTGACGATATGTACACTTACTGTTTTGTTATTCATGAGTATCCTCGACTTTGTAATTTCTTGTTAACTACACACTCCCTTCTTATTATAACGAAAGAATACAAAAAACTCCCGTATCGTTATAAACGATTTGGGAGTTTCAATTGTTACTATCTTATTCTTTTAGCTCTAAGAGGAAATCTCTCAGGCCCTCACGCCAAGGTCGAATATCCTCAAATCCATTCGTACGTATCGACAAATGCTCCATCACCGAATTCCGAGGACGCGGTGCAGGTCTTGGGAACTGTTCCGTAGCACAAGGTTCAAGCTTTGCGGTGAATTTCAAACCCAAAATATCCTCAGCCTCTGCAAAGATCGACTGTGTAAATTCAAACCAAGTACATGAGTCGCTATTTGACGCATGGTATACACCATACTTCTCAGTTTGGATAAGCTCAAGCAAGAAACGAGCTAAATCAACTGTATAGGTAGGCGAACCCTTTTGGTCATCGACTACTTGAAGCATTGGCTTTTCTTGACCAAGCTTTAGCATTGTTTTGACAAAGTTATTCCCGTATTTACCATACACCCATGATGTGCGTACGATGAAATACTTAGAGGAAAGGGATTGAACTAACACTTCACCCGCACGTTTCGATTTACCATATATACTCTTAGGGTCTGTATTGTCATACTCATGGTAAGGCTGTACTCCCAAACCATCAAATACGTAATCCGTACTAATGTACACCAGCTTAGCTCCAGCTTTTTCAGAAGCTAGCGCTACGTTTCGACTGCCCGTTGCATTGATTAAATAAGCAGCATCGATGTCACTTTCTGCCGCATCTACTGCCGTATGCGCAGCACAATGAATGACAGCATCCGGTCCAAACTCACCAATAACCTGGATACACTGATCCAGATCGGTGATATCCATCTCTTGACGGTCGCAGCCCATCACTTGGTGACCTTGATGCTGGAGTAGTAAAAAAACGTCCTGGCCTAGTTGTCCGGCCGCGCCTGTAACAAGTACCTTCAGTTGAGCCATTATAGAGCTTCTCCCAAGCGATCGCCATATTGTAATTCTGCGTACTTCTGGTATTCCCCAGATTGAATGCGAGTCCACCATTCACGGTTATTGAGATACCATTGGATAGTTTCTTTAATACCTGTTTCAAACGTATGTTTCGGCTTCCAACCCAGTTCGTTCATAATCTTGGTAGGATCAATTCCATAGCGGCGATCATGACCCGGACGGTCTTGAACATAAGTAATCAGTGAATCAGATTTGCCTAGTTCCCGCAATACCGTGTTTACAATATGCACATTCGTACGCTCATTATTGCCACCTATGTTGTAAACTTCTCCATTCACACCTTCATGAATAACCAAATCAATCGCGCTGCAGTGATCCTCAACATACAACCAGTCACGGATATTCATCCCATCGCCATATACAGGCAACGCTTGATCCACAAGTGCGCGGGAGATCATCAGCGGAATAAGTTTTTCTGGGAATTGGTACGGACCATAATTGTTCGAGCAGCGGGTAATGTTCACTGGCAGTCCGAATGTCTCATGGTATGCACGTACAAGCAAGTCGCCACCAGCTTTACTTGCGGAATATGGACTGTTCGGAGTCAAAGGGGTTTCTTCAGTAAACAAACCGGTTGCTCCAAGTGATCCGTATACCTCATCCGTAGAAACCTGAACAAACTTAGTGACATTGTATTTTTTCGCCGTATCCAAAAGCACTTGTGTTCCAAGCACGTTCGTCTTCACAAACACTTCCGGCTCCAAAATACTCCGATCCACATGCGATTCAGCAGCGAAATTAACTACTACGTCAATCCCCTGGCTTATCAGCGCGTCCATCGCCGCTACGTCAGTAATGTCTGCTTTAACGAACTTGTGGTTCGGATGATTTTCAACTGACTTCAAATTCTCCAGGTTACCTGCATACGTCAACGCGTCTACGTTAACGATCTGATATTCAGGATGTTGCTGCAGCATGTATAATACAAAATTGCTGCCTATAAAGCCGGCTCCGCCGGTGACTAGAAGCTTCATTTATAGCCCACCTTTTGTTCAATGAAATGTTATGTTTATAATTCGAAGTTAAGTTCCGCGTCCTTCAGTACAGGATGACGTTGATCTTTATCCGATAATATCAGACTAGAAGTCGGCCAATCAATACCTAACGCTGGATCATTCCATAATATGCCGCGGTCATTCTCAGGGGAATAATATTCGTCCACCTTGTATAACACTTGGGTATTAGGGACCAATGTGCAGAAGCCATGCGCGAAGCCTTTTGGTACAAGCAATTGTCGTTTGTTATATTCGCTAAGTATTACTCCGACCCATTGACCAAATGTAGGAGAATTACGACGAATATCTACGATTACATCATAAATAGCGCCGGTTAAGACACGAATTAACTTTGTTTGGGCCTTTGGGTTCAACTGGTAGTGAAGACCACGCAGGACACCAACCTCTGCAGAGAGGGATTGATTGTCTTGGATGAATTTGTTGTTTACGCCGAGCTTATGCATGCTTTCTTCATTGTAGCTTTCCATAAAAAAACCCCGGTTGTCACCATGGACAACCGGTTCTAGTAGGCTTGCGCCTCGTAACTTCAAAGGAGTGACATTCATCTTGGAGCTCCTCCTCGTTTCTATAGTTTTAATTTACCGAATTCTTCATCAAACAGAATATCCTTGGCCAATTCATTAGCTCTCGCTAGTGACGAATGCGTACCCGCATCAGTCCACCAACCGCCCAGAACATCATACGTTAGTTCATTACTTCTAATATATGCATTATTAACATCCGTTATTTCAAGTTCTCCTCGGCTTGAAGGAGTAAGCTTCTTAATAATATCGAAGACTTTACTATCGAACATATATATGCCGGTCACCGCAAAACTGCTCTTAGGAATTTGAGGTTTCTCTTCAATGGAAATAATCCTATCGTCTTGCAGTTCTGGCACACCAAATCTCTGCGGATCAGAAACTTTTTGAATCAAAATTTTCGCACCCACAATCTGTGTTTCAAAGTTCTCCACGTATTGCGAAATGTCCCCATCAAATACATTATCACCAAGAATAACTACACATTGATCGGAGCCCACAAACTGTTCTGCCAGCCCCAGTGCCTGAGCGATGCCACCAGCCTCATCTTGGACCTTATAGGTAAATGAAACATGCATCGTGCTTCCACTTCCCAGCAAGTTAACCACATCACCCATATGTTCTTTACCAGTAACAATTAAAATATCCCGAATACCGGCCTGTTTGAGCTTATAGATTGCGTGAAATATCATTGGATACTTGCCTACAGGGAGGAGATGTTTGTTGGTCACTTTAGTTAGAGGGTAAAGGCGTGAGCCTGTGCCTCCGGCTAGGATTATGCCTTTCAACTTTTTCCTCCTATTCGTTTAAACAACTGTTATTGTTTAGTTTGATTAATCCGCTATATAACAAGAAGTATAGCCCCCAAAATTATAAGAATTACCCCCATAATTCTTTCACGGGATATTTGTTCGTTTAAAAAAAACTTGGAGATCATCATCGTCCAAATATATGTTACAGATGTTAATGGGTAGACGATCATATAGGGTAGTTTCTTTAGAATTATTATATTTAATAATGCTCCTAATAGATAGAAACATCCTCCTATAAAAAGATTGGTTATAAATAATTTGTTTATTCCAATTGAATATCTCGAAGAGCGCTTAAAAAAAAGTCCACCCATTGCTCCTAGGAGGGTCATACCTAGAATCATTAAAAAATCAGTCACTCTTACCACCACCTACTAAAACTGCACCCACAGCAATAATTATTATTCCTATAGTATGGGTGATGCTAAGAGTTTCATTTAATACAAATACCCCGATGAATACAGAAAATACATACCCAAAACTCAACAAAGGATGTAAGATAGACAGTTCACCATACCTTAAAGCTAGGATCATTAATACCGCCCCAATTACATAAAGTCCAAGACCCATGACTAAAAAGATAAAGTTTTCTCCATCAGAATACTTCCAACTTGCTTGACCAACTGAAGTAACTAATGCAGATAAAATCATTAATATAATTCCGGTTTTAGTTGTCTTTTTTTTCATTTTATGAAACTATATCCTCCAAGCAATCTTATTTTCTTTAGTTAGCGAACATAGAATTACAACGCACATTACTAGTAAATTCGCATATAAATACCTAAAGTCCTGTGCTGGTAAAGCAACAAGTAACATCGCAGTATTTAGAAAAATAGGTATCGTTATTAATGATTTACGCCATTCACCTCTTAATATAAGGGTGAAACCTAGTAGTATTGTTAAGAAAATATAGATAGCAGGCCTCCACATAACGAGAGTAGGCTTTCTCCAAGTTTGATCTAACACCTTTGTAATATTGGAGGTAACTGCTTTATTGATAACTCTATTGGATAATCCCATTTGCTCTCCAGACTCTTTAGGATAGATGCTTGTAGCAAATAAAGTGACAACCCCGTCATCA
>NZ_CDRJTB010000093.1:0-20988 GCF_976954365.1 Paenibacillus sp. Marseille-Q9583 | reverse complement strand
ATAAGTAATATAGTAAGGCATACCATTAATAAAGATGTCGTAGCCGAGGCTATTCAGAATTCTAAGAAAGTTTTAGAGACCATTACATAAACATTTATTAGTCTACATAGGAGTAAGCTTGTGGAGAAATTTACTCCCAACTCAATCAAGCTTCCAGGTGCGTACTTCGTCAGGAAGCATTGGCCGGATTATACATCGTATTTGTAATCCTCACATTCATTGTTTGAAGTTGAAATCTGACCATTTAAGAGCACTAACTTCTCCTGCTCGTGTTCCGCTGAAGTGAAGGAAATAGAACACCGCTAATCTCCCTTTAGACCATAAGTCTTCACAACTCCAAGAAACTCCTCAAATCTAAATACGCTCTAAATAGGAGAACAGATAAATTTAAGGAAGTTAAATAAATACACTTGAACGTTCAATATAGTGAATATATAATAAATTCAGGAGATTAGTGCTGACCTTATTTTTTTGATTAATTATTTAACTTCATTTATTAATTATATTAATAATATAACGAGGAGGACATATGAAATCATTTTTGCCCAATGATATTAAAGATGAGAATAGAAAAATAGTCTTCGATATTTTGCTTCAATATCCTGAACTGGCGAAAGTTGAGATTACAGAAAAAACGGCAATGAGCTTTGTTACTGTAAGCAAGATTGTTACCTTTTTTGAACAGATTGGATTATTGACCGTCACTGGTGAAAGTCGAGAAGGATCTGGCGGCTTGGGAAGAAAACGTACGGTTTACAGATTTAATGAAAACAGCTATACGACAATAGGAATACAGATTATTGGCAACACGATTACAGCGGTACTTATTAATCTGCACGGCAAGGTCATAGATTCGTATTCGATTGAAACAGATATTCCGTTCTATAGCCAGCAGTTCACTTCGATATTTCTAGAGATTGTGGAACATTTGAAGAGTAAAGCGAAGGAAACGGATAGTGTTGTTTTGGGGATTGGTATTGGCGTTGATGGTGCGATCAATACAAGAAAGAAAACGATCCGGATGAGAACGCATCACAATAAAGAGAACGACTTTAAGTATGAAACGATTATTGAAACTCTCAAGAGCGAAGTGAACTTGCCCATTCTTCTAGAGAATGATGTGAACGCAGCGACTGTGGCTGAATTTCGGAATCTTGAAAACTCAGATCAAGCACTGACGAGTCTCGTTCATGTTGCTGCAGGTGATGGGGTCGGGGGCGGCTTGATTATTAACAAAGAGCTTCACCGCGGCGTTAATGCAAGTGCGGGTGAGCTGGAGTATATGTGCTTTGATTCAGAATATAAACGGACTCCATCTTCAGTCGGTTGGCTGGAAAGCAAATTAGCCATTAAGTATTTGTTAAGCACATATGATTTGAATTCAACGAATGACGTAGAAGCTTGCATTGATTATGTTTCGAAGAATCTGGCATTAACGATTACCAATATGATCAGCATCTTGGATATCGACCAGGTCATTATTAGCGGTAAAACGGTAGCGCTGTTCCCGGAACGTATATTGGACCATACGAAAAGCTATGTTGAGCAATATACGGAGTGGACTCCTCAAATTTCGGTGAGTAAGTTACATCAATCAACAGCAATCGGAGCAGCTATACTTATTCTCCAGCAAGAGATGATTAATGTCATTTCGGAGTAAACAAGAAGGAAGTGAACAACATGATCAAAATCTTTGGGAATGAAGAGGAAGTAGCAAACGAAATTGCCAGAGAAATGAAAGATCATTTATTTACCGATCAGCATCCCGTGTTCTGCCTGGCTTCAGGGAGTACTCCACAAAAAAGCTATCAGAAATTTTCCAATGATGCGGACCTCCAATTGAAAATCAAGAGGCTTAACATCGTTAGCTTGGATGAGTGGGTTGGCATTGACAAAAGCTCTGAAGGAAGCTGCTATCAGATGTTGAATCAAGATCTGTTCTCACAGATTTCACTGGATAGCAGACAGATTGTGTTTTTTGATGGAACATCGCCGGATATGAAGCAGGAATGCTTGCGAATTGATCACTTTATCGAGCAACACCCGATTACATTCAGCTTGATGGGCGTAGGTATGAATGGACATATCGGATTAAATGAACCTGGTAGACCAGTATTAAATTACAGCAGTGTTGTGGAGCTGTCGGAAACAACAAAGACTGTCGCTCAAAAATATTTTCATGAGCAGACTGAATTAAAGCAAGGCATTACATTAGGTTTGGAACAGATTGCAAGTAGTAAAAGAGTTGTTGTCGTCATAACTGGAGAGCGCAAAGCTGAAATCGTGAAGGAGATTCTCACAAATCCTGCTGCCCAGCTGCCTGCCCAGCGATTGCTCGGTTATGAGCATATAGATTTCTATTTGGATGCTGCTGCAGCCGCGAAATATATGGATCAGTCATCATAGTTGAGGAGCGTAAATATGAGTAGCTTCGTTATTGGGGTAGATATTGGAGGTACAAATATTAGGGTTGGATTAGTGAACAAGAAACTTGAACTTGTTCGGAAGGAGTCGGCATTAACAAGAGATTTCCAAAATGCTGACGAAATTTTCAAAACCGTCAAGGAAATGACAGCGAAAGTCGATCATGAACAGTTAGCAAGCAAGATAGGTATTGTATTGCCGATTCCTTGGAATGATCAAACACAGTTTATTCGAGATATAACCAATATCCCTTGCCTAGAGAATGTTAGTATCGAAACTATCAGGGCGTTCTTTCCGAATTATGAATTGTTTTTTGAGAATGATGTAAACGTGATCACAGTGCTTGAATCGGATCATGGAGCTGCCAAGCCGTATAATCAATCCATTTATATAACGGTTAGTTCAGGAATTGGATGCGGTATCATACTTGATAAGAAAATTATTCAAGGGGCTCATGGATATGCGGGCGAGATCGGAAGCATGATTATTTCCGACAGCAAAAGAAACCATTCAACGTTGTATAACGGCACTTTGGAAACCCTATGCAGCGGGATTGCTCTTGAAGCGGAAAGTAAGTTTTTATATGGCATTGATGCCACGTCAGGTTTGTTGTTTGAAAGATATCATATGGGAGATCGGCAAGCGATTGAAGTGATCGACAGGTGGGTTGAGTACTTTTCCAACGCAATTGTTTCTTTGATGCAAACAATTGATCAGAATATTTTTGTTATCGGAGGGGCGGTCATTCACCATAACCAGTGGCTGATAGATAGCGTTATTGAAAGCGCTAAAAAGAAGGTTCTTCCACAATTAAAAGAGAACATTAAAATCGTGTTAACTGAATTTGGCCCTGATGCTGGAATTATTGGTGCTGGATATAACATATACAAAAAGACAAAAGGAGCTTGAAGATCATGAAAAAGTTGAAGGTTGCGTTAATCGGAGCAGGAAGTGTTTCCTTTGGACTAGGAGCACTTCAAGATCTCGTGTTATCAGAACGTTTGAGAAATCAAGTAGAACTCGAAATCGCGCTTATGGACATTGTAGAAGAAAACGTGAATAGAACATACAAGTATGCAACCGAAATGTTTACGGCATTTTCTCATCCTGCGAAGATTTGGCAAACGACGAATTTGGAAGATGCCTTAAAAGATGCTGATTTCTCTATCGTTGCGATTGAGGTAGAGAGATATCACTACTGGTCACAAGACTTTCACATTCCACGGCGTTATGGTAGCAAACAGCTATATGGTGAGAACGGCGGTCCAGGATCTATGTTCCATACATTGAGAAATCTAGGTCCAATGCTGGAAATTGCAAAGATGATGGAAAAGGTCTGTTCAAATGCCTGGCTAATTAACTATACGAATCCGGAAGCAAAGCTAGTGGAAGCCATTTCCAAATTAACTTCAATCAAAGTGGTGAGCTTGTGCCATGGTTTAGACATGGGTATTCATCAGCTAGCTGAATTTCTGGAGATGGATAGTAAAGATATTGCGGTTGAAGGCGGCGGATTGAACCACTTTGGCTTCTTCACGAAGATATGGAACAAGAACACGGGAGAAGATTTATATCCTCTATTCCACGAGAAAGAAAAGCTAGCTAACCGTTTGGCACATTTCGATCATATTGGATTATCCAGAACGTTGTACCATACGTACGGATATTATCCTTACCCAGGTACTAACCATTGCGGTGAGTATATCTCATGGGCTGAAGATTTCTATGCTGGACTACCCTTGCAGTTCCGTTACGACCCAATGAGTGAGCAGCTGTGGAAGAAGGACTCCAGAACACCTGAATTTGTATACTGTGCAAGTGGCAGTACTTTGGATAAAGGCTTATTCGAGAATACGCTGAATCAAGAGCAGTGGTCTGAGCAGGCTTATCTATTTGATAAAGATAAGGTTCAAATCAGTAATGAATATGCAGTGCCAATTATCGAAGCGATCTTCTTCGACGATGAAATCGAGCTGAATGCTGTTAATATGCCAAACCATGGTGCGATTAAAGGACTTCCAGAGGATATGGTTGTTGAAACACAGGCGGTCGTTAATAAAAGCGGTATCGCATTTAAATCAATGACGGTAGAACTGCCAACTGCCATTCTCGGCATAATCCATATCCAAGGTACAATTCATAAGCTGCTACTTGAGGCGTTTGTTGAAGAGTCGAGAACAAAATTGCTGCAAGCGATTCTGCTTGATCCGCAAGCTCCAACCTATTATCAAGCTTGTGCGATGATCGATGAGATGTGTGAGCTGCAAAAAGAATTGCTGCCAAAGCTTGAGTGGAATTAGGTTATCTTTAATAAAAAAGGCCTCTGTCTGATGAAATTCAGAACTGAGGCCGTTAATTTTTATTACGAATTACTCTAATTCGCTATCTAAGAAAGGCTGCACCAATCGCCGCACCTCATCGGTTGAATTCGTCTCCATCAATTGATTTCTTAGTTCGTCGGCACCATCAAATCCACGAATATAGATTTTGAAGAAGCTCCGAAGTGGATTAAATAGACGTGGTTCATGTTCTTTTGAATATTTATCGTGAAGATCTAAATGAAAAAGTAGTAAATGAAGAAGTTCCTCCACACTATGTTCTTTAGATTCTAGTTCAAAAGCGTATGGATTCTTGAAAATACCTCGGCCAATCATGACACCATCCACGCCGTATTGTTCGACTAATTTTAAGCCTGTTGCACGGTCAGGAATATCTCCATTAATCGTTAACAACGTATTTGGGGCGATCTCATCGCGTAATTTTTTGATTTCGGGGATGAGATCCCAGTGTGCATCTACTTTGCTCATCTCTTTTTTTGTACGAAGGTGAATGGACAGATTCGCAATATCTTGTTTGAATATATGTGTCAACCAATCGCGCCACTCATCAATTTCGCTATATCCTAATCTTGTTTTAACACTAACCGGCAATCCACCAGCTTTAGTCGCTTTAATAATTTCTGCTGCCACTTCAGGATGTCGAATTAATCCAGCACCTTTTCCATTGGTTGCGACGTTTTTTACTGGGCATCCCATGTTTATATCGATACCACGAAAACCAAGTTTTTTCATATCCATGCTCATTCGTTCAAAATACTCCGGGTTATTGCCCCAAATATGAGCGACCATTGGTTGTTCATCTTCTGTGAACCTTAATCGTGTAAGCACACTTTCTTTTACCTTTAATTTAGGGTGACAGTAATATTCTGTATTTGCGAATTCCGTGAAAAACACATCCGGTTTTGCAGCTGCACTTACCACGTGACGAAATACAACATCTGTGACATCTTCCATAGGTGCCAATATAAAAAACGGCTTTGGTAAATCAAGCCAAAAATTTTGTTCGTTACTCATTAAGTTCTCCTTCTTTTACAACATTTTGCCCATCATACATAGTATCATTTTTTTTCGCTTGCTGCACAAAATTGTAGAGGGTCTCTTTTTTTTCTATAATCGCTCGGGGTTATACCAGTACTATTCTTAAATAAACGATAAAAATACGAACTACTAGTAAATCCAGTTTTTTCTGCGATATCAACAATGGTACATTCAGAGGTCTTTAACAGCTCTTTGGCTTTATTCAACCGCATTTCACTAATTATATCGGGTAGTGCTTTTGTAGTTAATTGTTTATATAAACGGCTCAAATAGATTGGAGACATCGAGAGTTCGTCTGCAATTGAATTTATGCACAGGTTGGAATTGCTATAATCTCGCTCAATAATTTGATGTACTTTTCTAATGAGATCTTCTTGTTTTGTACTTCTTTTTTCTTCGAGTTTTTCACTTATTTCTTCAAATATCTTGAAATATGGAGTGTTGATTTCTTCCATGGATTCAACATGATTTGGTAGTAAGAATGTTGTATCGAATTCGGGTAATGTTAGAATCGCATTGTTCTTTTTTAATGTTCGCAAGACGTTATTAACAGTAAGTGCTAAATGCGATACGACAAGTTGAACAACGGTAAAAGAATATTCTGATATTTCTCCTACGATATCAATATAGATGCTCCGTGCCTTTTCCGCATTTCCTGACATCAAGGATTCAATGAACTGTTTCTCTTTGTGAACTGGAAACATATATTCTTTGGTTTTTAAGTTCATAATGTCAACCGAAAAGAGGATGCTGCCGTATCCTTTGAATAATCGATGATAAGAAGCCTCAAGTACTTGCTTGTAGACTAATATGCATTGCTCAATGGATTCCTTCACAGGACTAAAGGTAATCGTGATGGATAATTCTAAATGTTTGGTGATTGACAACTGCATAAGCTCTGCCATTTCAATCAGCGAATCCCGTTCCGTTATATAAAGCGGATCTTGAAAGTTTAGCAAAAGTAAAAGACTATCATCCCCCATATCAATGGCTTCGACTTGAAAGATCAATGAGGAAATTTCTGTACAAATGTTCATTATGGCATATTTGAGCAATTTTATATCTTCTTTGTATTTCTCGAGGACTGTGGGGAATTGATCGATCCTTATCAAAACAATCAGTGATTTATTATTAACCATAAGCTCTGAATTGAAGTAATGTAATTTCTGTTGTAACACCTCAGCATTGTTCGTTTCCCTACCTAAAATCGTATTTCTAAGGAAATCCTGCTTGAGAATATGTTGATGGTTACGTCTTTCTGTTTCCAGGGTTTTGAACTTGCGTATGACTTTGTCAATCGGGCGATATACACTATGGGATAAAGTTAACGAAATCAACAATCCTAAGAGAAGAATGCCAATACAGATAAATAATATTCGATACCTCATTTCATTTATTTCTTGAGTGATATTGCTATAAGGGGTAATCCGAACATATTTCCAGCCTAATGGATCGGGTGTAGTAAACGTTATTAAAGATTTAACTCCATCCACGGTGTCTACAAAATATGTAGATTCTGATGTATCCTGAATAATTTTCTGTATATAGGTTTTATCAGATATATCAGTTAGCATCTCTTGCTTATCACTACTGGAATATAATATTCCATCCTGATTAATGATAAACGTGTTATTCTCCGAGATCTCTTTCCCCGACTGATCCATTCGCAGGCCTAACCATGATGCCGAGATATTGACAACAACAGCTGTATTTAAATCTTTATTATCATCAATGACGCTATAACATAAGTAAGTGTAGCTCGATACTGGAGTGGTCTGAACTGAACCGATGTTATAGGTTCTGGGAATCGGTTGAAAGGGGCGATGTTCTTTGAATTTCATAAAAAGGTCTAGAATTCCATCATCATCCAGTTCGGACTTTGGTTGAATTCCGCTTCGTGAATTATTGGAACTAATATAGAACTGATTGGATTTCGCATTATATACATAAATGGATTCAATGAATGGTAAGGATGCGCGATAGTTATCAAGTTGTTGCTGTGCAAAAATGACATCATAGATATTCAAGTCCGCATAATACAACAACTTAGATACCGCAGAATCATAGTAAATCTGGGAGGAGAGTGAGGTAACAGTCTCTGTCATAGTAGATAATTCAGTTTTAATTTGATTTAGACTATTTGAATCGGAACGATAAACTTGTTTAAGTGCGATGCTTGTAAAGTTCATATAAAGAATAGTTGAAGTTATCAAAAGGGTAATAACAACACATCCAATAGAGCCAAGGAGTATTCGGCTGTAAACTTTTTTATGCTCTTTAGACCAATGTTTTATCATTTGTTGAAACCCCTTTCATCGCTGGTCTGAGTATAAATCATCAGTCTGGTGCTTTCAATCAAATTTATAAATCCAGCAGCCGAAATTAGGCTAAATGTAGTGAATATTCACAAAAGTACAGAAATTTCATACTTCACAAATACCGAGATTACAGCAATGTGTGTCATTGTACAGTATATTATCGAATCTGCCTCTTCTATGATTTGGAAGTAAGATTCACGAGCAATTCTATTCAGGAGGAGGTCAGTCATGTTTAAGAAGAAAGGTTTTTTTTATGAATTAAATAAGAATAAAATCATGTTTTTGATGATAGCACCGACACTGCTTTTTTTCTTAATAAATTCTTATGCTCCAATGGTCGGCATCTATTATGCATTCACAAGTTATGATTTTGCAGGTGGTTTATTTGGAAGTCCGTTTGTAGGATTAGACAATTTTAAATTTTTAACGCAATCTGGAATTCTGTTGAAGTTGACAATCAATACGCTTGGATACAACGTGGTTTTTATCATATTAGGTAACGTGGTATCTATAGGGGCGGCAATCCTATTAAGTGAAGTCCGAGGGAAGCTATTTAAAAAGTTATCACAATCCATTATGTTTCTACCCTACTTCGTTTCGTTTGTTCTGATTAGTGTTTTAGCGTTTAACATGTTTAATGCTGATTCCGGTTTTGTTAATCAGTTACTCAAATCGTTCGGATTGGATCCAGTAGACATATACAATACACCATGGCTCTGGCCATTTCTGATTACAGCATTTTATTTATGGAAGAACCTAGGTTATTCCATGGTCATTTATCTTGCATCCATCATGGGAATTAGCGATGAGTATTACGAAGCTGCCAAAATTGATGGTGCAAATATTTTTCAGCGAATCTGGTATATTACCATACCTATGCTGAAGTCAACATTTATCATTCTGCTCTTATTTGCACTCGGAAGCATTATGAAAGGTCAATTCGATCTGTTCTATCAGCTTGTCGGGAACAACGGAGTGCTCTTCAACGTTACGGATATTGTCGATACTTACGTTTATCGATCTTTGAAAGTTAATTTTGATATTGGTATGGCAACTGCTGCTGGTTTGTATCAGTCTATCTTCGGATTTGTAATGATTATGACAGTGAATTATATCATCAAGAAAATTAATGATGACTACGCATTGTTCTAAAGTAGGGAGGAGGAATTACATTGGATGACAACATTCTAAGTTCTAGAGTTTTCCGCATGATGGCTTACCTGATTATTATGATTTTTTCTTTGCTCTGTCTCTTTCCTTTCCTTCTGATCATTTCAGGCTCATTGACAGCCAATGAATCCATTATTCGCGACGGTTTTCACTTGATTCCTAAAGTGTTCTCGTTGGAAGGTTATGAAATGGTATTTATCTTTCCAACTCAGCTAATCAAGGCTTATGGTGTAACGATTTTTGTAACTGTGATTGGAACATTGGTGGGATTGTTTCTTATTACGATGGCGGGTTACGTTCTGCAGAGGAAAGATTTCAAGTATCGTAATCCATTGTCCTTCTTCATTTATTTTACAACGCTGTTTGGAGGGGGGCTTGTGCCCTGGTACATCATGCTGACTACATACTTTGGGCTGGCAGACACCTATGCCGTACTGATATTACCTGGTCTTATGACACCTTTTCTCATTATTTTAATGAAAAACTTTATCAAATCTGCGATTCCGGAAGAATTATTCGAATCGGCCAAAATCGATGGCGCGAACGACTTTAGGATCTACTACAGTATCGTGCTGAAGCTTGCTATGCCTGGCATAGCGACTGTCGGTCTGTTCCTTGCTCTGACGTACTGGAACGACTGGTTCATGTCTTCTTTGTTCATTAATGACGTTAGCATGTATCAGCTTCAATACTACTTGTATAACACGATCAATACCATGATGTTCGTTTCTCAAATGGCCACTGGAACCGGTGTAACCCTAGGGCGTGACATTCCGACAGAGTCGACCAAGATGGCAATGGCGATCGTCGTTACTGGACCCATTATTTTCTTATATCCGTTTGTGCAGCGATATTTTGTGAAGGGATTAACGATTGGTGCAGTGAAGGGTTAGTACCGAAAGCAAACGAAAGGAACTCGTATGCGATCGGCTGACATAGATCATTTAATTAAGGGGAGGGTTAGTATGAGAATAGTAAAAAAGAAATTGTTAACGATCGGCACTTCTTTATTCTTAACTGCAAGTTTATTTGCTGGTTGCAGTGGTAACAGCACGAATACTAAGGAGGCATCGTCAGAACCAACAACGAATTCGAGTACCAGTACTCCAGCACCAGAAACATCAGAAGCGACTGGAATCGACACATCCAAGAAAGTGGAGCTTCAGTTCTATATGCTGGGCGATGCCCCAAAGGATTTAAAGCTCATTCAGGATGAAGTTAACAAAATGGCATTAGAAGATTTGAATGCAACCGTCAAATTCAACTTCACAACCTGGACAGATTGGGATCAGAAGTATAAGCTTCTGTTGTCCTCAGGGCAGCCGATTGACCTGATCTTTACGGCAGAATGGACAAATTACCAGTCATATGCGATGAAAGGGGCGTTCCTTCCGCTAGATGATCTCATACCGAAGGCTGCACCTAAGCTACAAGCATATGTACCACAGGATTTCTGGGAAGCAGTCAAGGTTGACAAGAAAATTTACACCGTTCCAGCTATCTGGAAGGAGTATGTAAATGATGGTATTGCCTATCGGGAAGATTTGCGTAAAAAGTATAATTTGCCAAAGCCGGAATCACTCGAAACGCTAGAGCAGTATTTGGATGGCATACGCAAGAATGAACCGGATATGCTACCTCTGGCGGATACTGAGGTTAGTCATGTAGATTCCATCCGTCAAATGACTACTAAAACTGTGAATACCAACGATAAAGTTCCATATGGACTTAGCATCATGTATGACACTCCAAGAGACGTAACCAGCTATTGGGGCTCTCCGCAGCATTTGGAAGATTTAAAAATGTTCAGGAGTTGGCAAGAAAAAGGATACTTTATGAAGAATATGCTGAACATTAAAGATAGTGGTAGTGATATATTTGCTGCCGGTAAAGCCGCAGCAATTTTGGGAAGTGAGAATCCTAACCGCTTTGGTGATGCTGTTGTCAAAGTGAAATCACTGCATCCGGATTGGGAGCTAGGCTATTCCCCGTATCCGAACATGAAAGGATTCTCTTCACCCGTTCACCCGATTCATAATGGCTTTGCAGTTCCACGCAGCAGCAAAAACCCAGAGAGAGCTCTTGCTTTCTATGAGAAATTGGTCACGGATAAACGCTACAATTGGCTGACGCAATATGGTATTGAAGGCAAGAATTTTGAAATTGAAGATGGGAAATATTATAAAATGCTTGGTGATGCCCAATCAAATGGATTCACAAGAGAAGGTATGAATGGTTGGGCATGGAGAAATCCGGAGTTCATGTTGTTTGATAAGAGCTATCAAGCTGTGCTAGACATGTTCGATGAAATGGATAAGATAGCAAAACCGAATATTTTCCAAGGTTTCGGAGAGGATTGGACGTCTTATCAAGCAGAGAAGGCGGCCCTTCTACAAGTTGAAAAGCAATACTTATATCCTTTGAATGATGGTATGGTTAAGGATGTTGAAGCCGGCTTGAAGTTATTTATGGAAAAGGCGAAAAAAGCTGGTCTCGATAAAATTCAAGCGGAATACACGAAGCAATGGTTGCAGTATTTGGATGATGCAAATATTAAGTGAGTGAGCCAGTTTAGAGTGTTACTCGGAGAGAACAACAGGATTAACCTCCTGTTGTTCTCTACTACAAGGGTGGAATATTTATGAAAGTTCTTTTCCATGGAACGGCTGCATTTGAAGGAATTCCCTCGCTATTCTGTCATTGCGAGACTTGCAAGCATGCCAAAGTACGTGGTGGAAAAAATATTCGTACACGCACTTCGGTCTTGATTGATGAAATACTTAAGATTGATTTTCCGGCGGACACCTTACATCATTCTATTCGTGATTCTGTAGATATGGATAAGGTTCGCGATTTATTGTTTACACATTCACATTCCGATCATTTGTATCCTGAAGATTTACTGATTCGTGCGCTTGGTTATGCTCAATTTAATGAAGAGGAAGAACTTCATCTATACGGTCATGATTTGCCTATTAAGCACTGTAGTCAATTGCTTGCCACGGAAAGGCATCACTTCCAATTTCACAACTTGAAGCCCTTTGAAACTGTACAAACACAAACAGCTACGATTACGCCATTGCTTGCCAATCATGATTCTAAAGAAACTTGTTTATTGTATTACATAGAGAAGGATGAAAAATCCATTTTCTATGGTCACGACAGCGGTTGGTTTCCCGAACAGACTTGGGACTGGTTGAAAGGAAAAAAACTGGATCTTGCTATTCTAGAATGTACGACTGGGAATGCCTCAAATTGTGAAGTTCACATGAATGTTGAAGATACTCTAAAAACACGGGAATGGTTAATCGAGAATTTTGTTATGAAAGCAGAAGGGCGAATCGTAGTCACTCATTTCTCTCATAATGCTCATCTGTTGCATGAAGATTTGGTTCATATTTTTGAGCCGAATGGGATTACAGTAGCATTTGATGGGATGCAACTGGACATATGAGTTAGCGCATAAGTGAAATGAGGATATTTCAATGATTTCAATGGCAGTCTTTTTAGTTTTATTTTCAGGTATTACCCATGCGGTATGGAACCTATTTACAAAAAGAAGTCTGAATAAATACGTATTTCTCTGGTCGATTCATATTGTTGGTGCACTTGCTCTATTACCTTATTTTATTATTGAGCTGCTCCAAGTTGAGCTTCATGCGGAGACACTTGGCTATATGGTGATATCTGCTTTGTTTCAAGGGTCGTACTTCATTTTCCTCTCTAAATCGTATTCCTATGGTGACTTATCGCAGACCTATCCAATCATGCGAGGTACTGGTGTCATGCTAGTGACCTTGTTAAGTATTGTGTTATTCGGGGATTCCTTAACTCTAGTAGGCTGGATAGGCTTTTGTTGTATCATAGTAGGGCTCTTTATTATTAGTGGAATCGTTAATCGTCATGCAAATCAAGGGAAAACGACTCATTCTATTTCCATTCTTTATGCAATTGTAGTAGGGATGTGTGTTGCGGGCTATACATTAATGGACAAACTAATTGTCCAGCAATTATCTCCACTATCAACGCTTGAATTATCCAATATTAATTATGTAATCGTCGCTTTCTTCATGGTTATAAGAGCCGGTCGTGCACAAATTATAAGGGAATGGCAACAAAACTGGAAAATGATCTTGATTGGTTGTATTTGCTCGCCAGCTTCTTATTTTATGTTTCTGATGGCGATGAAGCTTGCTCCACTAGCTTCAATTGCGCCAATACGAGAAATTGGAACTGTTGTAGGTACGATTCTTGGCATACTTGTACTAAAAGAGAAGCAAGGAGTACGAAGAATTATCATGTCGGCTTTGATTACCTGTGGGATCATCTCCATTGCCATATGGGGATAAGTTGATTTTACTAGAATTGAGGACTACGTTCTGACCGTATAGGGTAAAAATGAAAGGCCTCCCGTAGGAATACGAGAGGCCTTTCATTCTGTTAAGCATTAGATAGTTTTATACTGTCTAATTGACGGGGCAATTCACAGGTGAATATGCCTCATTCTAATTCTTGTTCTAAAACAGTTTTTACTAAACGACGTACTTCATCTGTTGATCTTGTATCCATTAATTGGTTTCTTAATTCACTTGCGCCTCTAAATCCACGAACATAGATTTTGAAAAAGCGAAGAAGTGGTTTAAATGAACGTGGCTCGAGTTCATTTGAATATTTATCGTGAAGATCCAACTGTAATAGAAGTAAATTGAGAAAATCCTTTGGACTATGTTCTTTAGGCTCTTTTTCAAAAGCAAATGGATTGGTGAAGATGCCGCGGCCAATCATGACACCATCAACGCCGTATTGCTCAACTAACTTTAATCCTGTTGCGCGGTCCGGGATATCTCCATTTATAGTTAATAACGTATTTGGAGCAATTTCATCGCGTAATTGTTTGATTTCAGGGATTAGTTCCCAGTGTGCATCTACTTTACTCATCTCTTCTTTTGTACGAAGGTGAATGGAAAGGTTCGCAATATCTTGTTTCAATATATGTCCTAGCCAATCGCGCCACTCGTCAATATCAGAGTAACCCAATCTTGTTTTAACACTAACCGGCAATCCACCTGCTTTTGCTGCTTGAATAATTTCTGCTGCAACCTCAGGATGTAGTATTAATCCAGCACCTTTTCCATTGGCTGCGACGTTTTGTGCTGGGCATCCCATGTTTAAATCGATACCGCGAAAACCAAGTTTTTTCATATCAATACTCATCTGTTCAAAAAATACAGGTTTATCACCCCAAATATGAGCGACAATCGGTTGCTCATCTTCTGTGAACGTTAATCGACCACGTACACTGTCTTTTCCTACAGGGTGACAATAGCTTTCTGTATTAGTGAATTCTGTGAAAAATACGTCGGGTTTGGCAGCTTCACTAATGACGTGACGAAATACAACATCTGTGACATCTTCCATTGGTGCTAATATAAAAAACGGCTTCGGTAAATCAAGCCAAAAGTTTTGTTCGTTACTCATATTATCTCCTCTTGTTGTAATATATAAAAACGATATAGGCTATAGCAAAGTCTTTTACCCATCATACATAGTATCATTTTTTATCATTTGATGCACAGAATCAATGATGTGAGCGACAGCCATGTTTGTGGTGTTAGTATCCACCAGTATATAAGGCCATGGCTTATTTGTTTATAATCTGTTTATTGATCCTTGTTATAATCCTGAAGATGAAAAGTTTGTAATTTAAAGTCGAATCGTGTTAACGAATCGATTATAGACAAACGACATAACGCATCCAATGAACAGGGGGACAAGTAAGTGAACAAAAAGCAATGGATAAGCTCTATATTGGCTGCTGCTGTATTATCAAGCCCTATGATTATGCCGGCCAAAGGATCGGCTGCCGCTTCCTTTATTGATATTGATGGCTCATATGCAAAGAAAGCGATTGTTGAGCTATTCGATCAGGGAATAGTGACTGGTGTTGAAGAGAGTAAGTTCTATCCTGCGTCAAATATTACACGGCAGGATTTTGCTATTATTTTAGCAAAAACATTGAAGCTGGATGTTTCGAACCCTCCTGCGCTGCCAACCTATCTGGACGTTCCCGCAAGCAACTACGCATACAGCTATGTAGAGGCAGCTGTCAAAGCCGGATTGATCAAAGGTACAGGCAGTAATCTTTTCGGTACGGGGCAAAATTTATCACGTCAGGATATGGTCGTCATGTTCGTGAGAGCATTGGGGGTCAATCCTACGGGTAAAGCTGGAACTTTGCAATTTGCTGATAGTAGCCAAATTGCTGATTATTCCAAAGATTTTATAGCTGCCGCTGTGGAATATGGATTGATTACTGGATATAATAATTTTTTTAATCCTGATGCCAAAGTAGATCGTCAGGCTGTAGCTCTAGTAGCCTCCAAGTTTTTGAAGTTTAAGGAGAACGGGAATACTGAGCAGCCAAGCTCCACCCCAACTCCTCAGCCGGGTAAAGAAGCGGTAACAGTACCTACTCCTGTTGTTGGAGGGTCCTCCTCTTCACAAAGTGGGCATAGCAGCAATTCAGATATCCATGCACCTATGGTTGATAGCACTAAGTTCGAGGCGATCGACAGCTACAACGGAACACAAGATCAGCTTCGCGGTTTAGCAGGAGCCATTGGCGAGCAAGGAGCAGCAGTACAAGCCTACCTGTGGACGGATACGAATGAGAACGATGTAGTAGATGCCGATGAATTAGGAACAGCCATCGCATTAGGCACCAGTGAAGCAGACGGATCTGTGAGTGCGGCCAATATTGGTGATCTGCGCGCAGGAACGTATCATTTCGTGATTACCGCTAAGGATTCATCCAATAATGAATCGGTGAAGGACGCTGCACATGCCGTTACGGTGACCTTGAGCAAGAACGAAGTTCCGGATACGACTGCACCCACAGTGGCCGCAGCCAAGTTCGAGGCGATCGACAGCTACAACGGGACACAAGATCAGCTTCGCGGTTTAGCAGGAGCCATTGGCGAGCAAGGAGCAGCAGTACAAGCCTACCTGTGGACGGATACGAATGAGAACGGTGTAGTAGATGCCGATGAATTAGGAACAGCCATCGCATTAGGCACCAGTGAAGCAGACGGATCTGTGAGTGCGGCCAATATTGGTGATCTGCGCGCAGGAACGTATCATTTCGTGATTACCGCTAAGGATTCATCAAATAATGAATCGGCGAAGGACGCTGCACATGCCGTTACGGTGACCTTGAGCAAGAACGAAGTTCCGGATACGACTGCACCCACAGTGGCCGCAGCCAAGTTCGAGGCGATCGACAGCTACAACGGGACACAAGATCAGCTTCGCGGTTTAGCAGGAGCCATTGGCGAGCAAGGAGCAGCAGTACAAGCCTACCTGTGGACGGATGCGAATGAGAACGGTGTAGTAGATGCCGATGAATTAGGAACAGCCATCGCATTAGGCACCAGTGAAGCAGACGGATCTGTGAGTGCGGCCAATATTGGTGATCTGCGCGCAGGAACGTATCATTTCGTGATTACCGCTAAGGATTCATCAAATAATGAATCGGCGAAGGACGCTGCACATGCCGTTACGGTGACCTTGAGCAAGAACGAAGTTCCGGATACGACTGCACCCACAGTGGCCGCAGCCAAGTTTGAGGCGCTCGATAACTATAACGGGACACAAGATCAGCTTCGCGGTTTAGCAGGAGCCATTGGCGAGCAAGGAGCAGCAGTACAAGCCTACCTGTGGACGGATGCGAATGAGAACGGTGTAGTAGATGCCGATGAATTAGGAACAGCCATCGCATTAGGCACCAGTGAAGCAGACGGATCTGTGAGTGCGGCCAATATTGGTGATCTGCGCGCAGGAACGTATCATTTCGTGATTACCGCTAAGGATTCATCAAATAATGAATCGGCGAAGGACGCTGCACATGCCGTTACGATTGAGCTTGTTAATGGTGCTCTGACCACACCTACAGTTACTAGCTCCATATATGGCTTTGATGGAGGCGGCGGTTCAAAAACAAAACAACTGATAACGGGTTCTACGCAATCGCGCATTCGCTTCGACTTTTTCTCCGGAGAAACCTTTACGAATGCTGAAATTCAGGTAACGATGGAAGGCATGACCTTTACCACAAACGACTATTATTACATTAGTGGATGGACACATCCGACGAGTGATCAAATTAGCAATAACGGGCATACGCTGACTTTCACAGGAAGCAACAGAGGTGTTTCGGATATCGCGTTTGAACTTCACGATAAAGTGATGCCGGCACCCGGGACCTATCTCATTAAGTTCAAAGCAGATGCGGATGGACCCGGAACAGCCAGATCTTATTCTGAAGAACAAGTCATTACCTTAATTATTTTGCCTCCGGCCTAAACTAGAAGCTTCTCATGAGTTCATTGAACTTAAGGGAAGCTTCTTTTTATGAAAAATAGGATTGATCAATATAGTCTAAATGAGTATTATGAGTAGGTATGTTCTTATGAAAATAGAGATAAATAGGATGGAGAGCACCATGACAACATCACGACAGAACGCATTGATTTTCTCGTTTACTTTTATGGCGTTTATTCTGGGTACGACGGAGTATATTATCGTTGGTTTACTCTCGGAAATATCCTCGAGCCTCGGAGTAACGCTAGCGACAGCTGGGGGGTTGGTATCTGGTTTCGCGATCGCTTATGCCATTGGCACACCCATTATGATGTCTTTGTTCAGCCGTATCCCGAAACGGATTACGATTCTTGTATCGCTTGTATTGATTCTGCTGCTGAATTTGTGGAGTGCTATAACTGGAACCTACAGTATGCTGCTAGTGACTAGAATAGTTACTGCCGTACTATGTGGTTTTGTTCTTTCTGTAGCCATTACGGTAGCGAATGAAGCGGTGGACCCGGAGAAAAGAGGCAAAGCGATCGCTACAATTTTGAGCGGTTTCGCTGTTGCGAATGTATTTGGTGTACCGATCGGAACTTTTGTAGGGCAGTATTTCAACTGGCCTGCAGCATTTGTACTAAATGGGGTATTAGCCGGAATTGCCATAGCGCTAAATTATGCCTATATTCCACGCAAACTACCGAAGCCTGTGCCTAGCTCACTTAAGGATCAGATCGAACTGCTCACGAATGGACGCATTATTCTTGCGTTTCTCATTCCAGTTACGGCAGTGGGAGCGGTGTTTGTGATGTACACGTACATTACACCATTGCTGGAGCAAGTGATGAATATTCCTAAGAGCTCGGTTAGTGGCGTACTGTTTGTATACGGGATTGCCACGATTGTCAGCAACTGGATTGGAGGCAAGGTTGCAACCGGAAATGCGGTAAGTAAGCTTAGATTCGTATTTCTTATCCAAGCTGTGGTCTATATCGTCTTTAGTTTGACCGCATCGATCTCGATTCTAGGAATGATCGTACTAATGATGCTAGCCGTAATGTCGAGTATTGTTAGCGCACCAGCCCAGCTCTATTTGATAGATTTGGCCAAGCAGTATTCACCAAGATCGAAGGACCTTGCTGCATCGTTGAATCCAGTAGCGTCTAACCTGGGAATCGCAGGAGGATCCGCAATTGGTGGAGTGGTTGCCCAGCATGGAGGATTAATCTCCCTTCCTATAGCTGCTTCCATCCTGGCGATATCAGCATGCGTGATTGCTTTGATATGTTATAAGTTGGATCAGCAAACTCAAGAAGGGGTTATTGCTCAGCATCATAACTTAACTTGAAGAGAAGTTATAGAGGTCGTCGGAAATAATCCGGCGGCCTTTTCGTATATCAACAAGTAATCTAGTAAAACAACACAAAAAAATCCGTCGGAAGGAAACATTCCATAGACGGATCGTGAGTTATTATATGCAAATCCAACCAAGGCCGGGGATTTCTTTCCAAGTGCAGTTACCAGAACCACTACCAGAACCACTACCAGAACCACTACCAGGTCCCCCGCCAGATCCACTACCAGGAGTAGCTGGCATTGTGGGAAACGGCCCTTCAGCCATGGATATCATTTTTACGTCAATGACAGCACTTTTGCCATCTGCAAATAGCACACTAATTGAATCAGCATTAACTGTATTGACATAGGCTACAACCTTTTGACCACTACTTAAGGTGAAAATCCCCCATTTTCCGAGGAAAGGCTGAATATCAGTGATGGTTAGATATGCAAATACTGGGCCACCACTAGAATGCGTCTGCATTCCTGGTTGTTGGGTGCCGCTTCCAGGATATATGGGCATGGGTCCGACTGATTGAGTGCCACCTGGAATCATTGGTTGGAACGGGGGAAAACTACGACATGGGCTCACATAATGCGGATTTCTGAAGTAAAAATATCCCACTTATTAACCTCCTTAGATACCTCTAATTAACAGATACCTAAAGTCTATGCTCCTGCCTATGTATTGGTGTATGACGCGAAAATCGAGCACTCAAAGACGATGGAAGATCTACAGTGGGGAGAACAATATAATGAAATATAGCTCCTTTTGTGAGTATATGAGGGCTTCAGCTTTACGATAATTGACTATATTCATAATTATGTTATAATTCAAACATATGTTATTAATATAACAATATATATTGGTAACATAACAAATGAAATATTCTGGAGTTATTAGAAGGAGGAGTGTGATTCAGAATAAGTAATTCTTCCTGTGAGTTATTGGGGAAAAACCTGATTTGTAGCGGAAACAGAGGAATTGCAACTTATACCGATACATATTAGGAGCATTAATTAGTTGCAGTTGTACGCACCCAGAGAAGGTTATTCATCCATCAATGGTTATGGAGGAACTAGTTCTTTGTAGTGTAACAACAATTGTTAGAATATTAACATTCTAAACGTTTTATAATTAATTATTAAGGGAGAAGTGAACAGAATGGATGTTAAAGATATATTAGGAAAAGTAGATCATACCCTCCTTGATGTTACTGCTACATGGGATGATATAAAGAATTTATGTGATGATGCGATGAAATACCAGACGGCCAGTGTTTGTATCCCAAGTGCTTATGTTAGAGAAGCTGCAAATTATGTTGAAGGCAAAATAGCAATATGTACAGTTATCGGATTTCCGAATGGTTATAGTACACAAGCTGTTAAAGTATTTGAAGCAACGGACGCAATTACAAATGGAGCATCGGAAATTGATATGGTGATCAATGTGGGCTTCTTAAAAAGTGGACGTTATGAGGAAGTTTGCGACGAAATACGTGCCATTAAAAATGCATGTGGAAGTAGAGTATTAAAGGTTATTGTTGAAACCTGTTTGCTCACCCAAGAGGAAAAAGTGAAAGTATGTGAGCTTGTTACCAAAGCTGGTGCTGATTATATCAAAACATCCACTGGATTTTCAAAAGCTGGAGCAACTAAAGAGGATGTCAGCCTGTTTGCACAGAACATAGGTCAGAATGTGAAGATTAAAGCAGCTGGAGGCATTCGCTCTTTGGATGATGCTGAAGCATTTATCGATTTGGGCGCAGACCGTTTAGGAACTAGTGCCATCGTTAAAATTGTAAAAGGGCAGGAAGTATTGGGGTATTAGATATGGTATAATTCTGATAATTATACTTTATTATTAGTAGTTAGGATGAACCGGCATGGATAAGCAAGAGAGAGTAAATACAATTGTATCAATCCTAAAAAATAAAAGTGGCGCATCCATCAAAGAACTTTCACATCAACTTGATGTCACAGAAATGACTGTTCGCCGA
>NZ_CDRJTB010000092.1:0-21491 GCF_976954365.1 Paenibacillus sp. Marseille-Q9583 | reverse complement strand
CAGGAATTTTGGTTCCTGGTAGAGACCTCCAAACCATATTATTGGAGTTATACGAAATTATATTAAATTCATTAACGTTTTAAGGATAATTAAAAAAGTTGAGATTGTCAACATAGTGCCTAACACCGATAAATCGTTTTGTTTATTGTTATCCATCTGCCATCCAGTCTTTCTTTTTAAAACGTATAATCGTAAAATTTCTCTGCATTACTTACGCTAGACCATATATCTGCGCTTTCCCCACCTATATACCAATAAGCGATTCCGGCTAGATTGTTCTTAACGCTTAAATTGTATTTTGCTATTAAAGAACGGCCATCCTCAATCCAGATCGTGTGCTTTATGGACTGCTTCGAATAGTTGGCAACATATTGTCCTAAAGTCTCATTCCATACGGGTTTCATTTCATAGCTGCTAATAATCTGATTTTGCTCGGGAAGCGAGATATACTTTGAAGATGAAACCGTACCATTCTGATTCAAAGTCCAGTCACGATTATATAAAGGCAGTGCCAATATAACCTTTTGGCTGGGTACAATCTTTAGTACAGTATCCACTGCATGTTGATCAAAAGGAATAGAAGCATTGGGCCCTGGAAGCTTACTCCCGTCATAATGTTCGTCATAACCCATCATCACCATATAGTTCACTTGCTTACCTAGTGCAGCATAGTCAAAAGCATCTGTCCAATCTGTTCCAAGATCAGGAGAGACGTCTATCGACACCGTCGCGTTAAGAGCATGCATTTTCTCAGCTAATAATGTAATGAACGAGGTCAAATACTCACGATCGTCAGGCGCTACATTTTCAAAATCAATGTTTAGTCCATCTATTCTATATTTGCTCACTAAAGCTACTAATTGATTTACTGCCGTATTCCTTGTGGTTACACTCGACAACATTTGATGGGTCGCTTCTTGATCCGATCGATTGCCTACCATCGCCCATATTTTCTTATTATTCTTCTTTGCCCATGTGATCAGCGAAGTATCCGTTGAATCCGTTACTGCACCTGTTTTTCCTACATAATACCACCGTGGTGATAAGGTGTTAACGTTGGATTTCAGAACCGTATTCTCATATTGTGCCGTCGTCTGCCCATACTGCCAGCCTATAACGATTCGCTCCTCCGGCTCATCATCAAGTTCTGCTGCCCAACTCTCATTTTGCAGCACTCGGTCAATGAGGACGGCCGTTTCCTGTCTAGTTATAGGATCAGAGGGTCGGAAATTCTTGCGATTATCCCCCTTCATTAAACCTAGATCATTTACAGTTGCAACAGCTGATCTTGCCCAGCTAGCAATCTTATTTCGATCATTGAACGAAGTTAGAGCAGAAGTATGGTTTGTTTGCTTTAAAGCTTTGGCCATCCATACAGCCGCTTCCTGCCTTGTAACTGCTTTTGCCGGCGCAAAAGTCGTTGCTGATGTGCCGTTAGCCAGCTCAAGCTGAACAGCTGCCTGTATCCAGCCGTAATACCAAGCTTTTTTAGCTACATCTGTATAAGGAGATACTGGACTGACTGCCGGATCAAGCTTTAGCAGACGGTCAAGAACCGTAATGAATTCCGCTCTAGTAATCGATTTAGTGGGTGAAAAGCTTGTCTCCGTTGTGCCAGTTAATATGTTCCGATGGTATAAATCTATGATTTCTTTTTTAGCGTAACTATTATTTATATCCTTAAAAGGTGCCCCATCATCAGCGGATATATGTTGAATAAATACTCCGGCCGCAAGCACAATAACGATTGTTATGACTGCAAATCTACCAAATCTATTGTTCACGAGATGATCCTCCTCGGATATAATCTTCGAATTATACCAAGGATAGAAGCTATAAACACTGCTAAAATATTGGTAGAGCGCAAAAAAAATAGGGCATCCCACTAGCCGTTACGACTTTTAGGATCCCCCTATGTTTTAAAGAGCCCGAAATAAAAGCTCCCCTTTGGACTGAATGTATCGATAAATCGTACCACATACCACTAATATCAATAATCCAATGCCTAACAATACGAGATTACCGTTCAGATCGGCTAGAAGAAGACTCAAACCGAAAGGGATCAGTAAACTTATAAACCCTATCAACATCGCTACTAAGACGGATGCGCTTTGTTTGACTACCGATACTTCATTTGTCCACTCCAGTTTAGGTAACTTCAAGTTAACTAGCACACCTATCATTGCAGTAAGACAAGCATAAAGGACCGGAATTACCAATAATAGCAAGCTTTCCACCCATCCCGTACCTAGGGATATCATAAGGAGCACACTACTTACAACTGCAATCGGCACGGTAATCGTAAGATTCACTGCGATTTTACTTAGCAATATCGTTAATGTCGGCACAGGTGCGCTTTTTAAGATCCAAATATTATTACCTTCGAGCGAAATAGAACTGGATGTCGTACAGCTTAAAGTTACAAAAACGGAAACAAACAGTGGAGCCAGTCGATTCAGATAATTTGAAAGCTCTGGTATCTCAACGAGTTGTCCTAGTTGCTCTGCATTAACGAACAGTAAGGCGATCGCCAATACAAGTAACATTACCATGCCTATACTCGTGTTGAGTACATATATCGAAGAACTAAAATAGCGACGCAGCTCTTTTTTATACAATGTATAAAGCGGTGAGGAAACTGCAAGTGATTTCATTTGATATTTATTTTTTGAAAAAGAAGTCGTAAGACCTGTGTGGATCGCTTTATATTTGCTACCAAGCACGATGGTAAACAGCATAAAAGAAATCAGCGAAAACCCAATAAACAATACTAAGGAATCAAACTGAAACGAGCAAACCGCATTTACATACATAAGCGTCAAAGGATACAAGTTGTATATTTGATCAGCAATTTGAGCACTCATATCCGCAAGTAATTGTGGATTGTTACCATTTATTTGACCTGAACCAACAATTATAGCAATAATTACAACAAAAGTTAGGATGAGCGTTATTATACGACTTCCTTTAAACCTTGAGGAAATCCAGCTGATCAGAGCACCTATAATCGTTGCAGCTATGATCGGCACTAATGGAATAAATAACAGTGTCATCAAAAAATACAAATAATATAGTACGCCGGGATTCACCTTTATAGCATAAACAATGCCTGCAGGTACCATCACCATCAAAGAGAAGAATAGGTTTAACACATAAAGCTGAGCCACCCGGCTTGCTACAATATGACTCGTTTTGATTGGCAGCGACATTACGAGATCGTAGTCTTTGGAGCCAAATAATACACCACTAGCCTTATAGATCGTTGTAAAAAATCCGATTAAGCAAGTAACTGCCATCATTATCGCAAGCAGCAGCTCTGACCGGCCAATTTGTTCAAGGGTCTCTGCTATCATATAGCTATAACCAAATGAAACAACAGCCATCATAACAATTCCAATTAGGATCCCGATGGTCAGCCACAGCATTTTTCGTCTTTCTTTCACATCACGTGTGTGCAAAGCTTTATTTAACCCAAAGGAAGAGATCAGCTGAATCTTCGTCAATCTCCAGATATTAATCATGCTTAATCAACTCCAAAAATACATCTTCAAGGCTGCTGTCACCCTTCACCTCTTCTGTTTTCCCATGCGTAATCAATTCTCCCGCTTTGATGATGGCAATCTTATTACAGAGCTTCTCCGCTACATCCAGTACATGCGTTGAAAAAAAGATCGCACTGCCCTGACTGCAAATCTCCGTCATGATTTTTTTAAGCGTGTGTGCCGCTTTTGGATCAAGTCCCACAAAGGGCTCATCCAGAACTAACAGCTTCGGTTTATGTATTAGTGCTGAGATGATCGCGAGCTTCTGCTTCATACCATGAGAATACGAGGAGATTAAATCCCCCAAATGAGATGTAATCTCAAATTCATCGCCATATTTCTTAATCAACAACTCCCGATCTGCTTTCGATACACTAAAAAGATCACCAATAAAATTCAAGTACTGAATGCCGGTCAGATGATCGTATAGATCTGGATTATCTGGAATATACGCAGTGATCGCTTTGCAGGCTAAAGGATCTTTTTTGATGGAATGTCCACCTATTTCGATATCCCCCTCTTCAAAATCAAGAACACCTACTACTGCCCGAATTGTCGTTGTTTTCCCCGCGCCGTTATGACCGATAAAGCCATAAATATCGCCTTTCTCGACCACTAAGTTCAAGTCATTCACTGCCTTCTTACCGCCCTTATAGCTCTTGGTAAAATGCTTAATCGTCAACATCTTGGGCACTCCCTCTCCATTCGTATTCGTATTAGTAACTTTCATCATGCAATCAATGCCTACCGTTTCATACGTTGTTAGGATAGTTTTACTATAGTACGTTTATCCTGTCCATTTAGTTCATTACTTCATATAAATAAATTTTTCCTTATAAAAACGAAAAAAGAGTGGGGTTTTCCCCTCTCTTTTATAATCCTGTTTATACGTATTTATGGATCGTTGCGAGCAGTTGATCAGCTACATAGTCAACTCCGTAAGCAAGTTGAGTGTGATCAAAGCGTATTTTCACAAAGCTCTCATCTGTATCAAGCGCATCGGCGAACAAACCAGCTAAACCACGTGCCTTGCGATCGATCTGTAGGAGCAACTCAATGCCATCGTCATTTGGAAAGAAAACGATTTCTAATTCGTCTAGTTGATTCCGGAACTGTGAGGGGGGAACGAATTCAAATTCTTGAACAAAATCTAACTCATTGATCCTGCCGTAACGTGGTGCATATTCACAAGTCACTTCACGAATATGGAACCCGAGCTGATTCATCGCATCCAAAATAATAGCACAATATGGATGAGGGCCTACTTGAAGATAATCCTGATCCTTCGGATCAATTGCCTCTTTAATATCAAGTCCGGTTTGAATCCAAACCGGCGATCTACCTAACGTCACTGGCGTTATCGCCGGAAGCTGGAATGAGACGGGAAATTCATAGACCTGCTCCGCCACTACTTTGAATTTACTTGCTAACAGGAATTTGGATACCGTCGCTTCCACTTCCATCTTCTTATCGTTCAGCTCTTTCAAGTAACGTGTCTTAACGAATGCGTAGACGTCATCGACCTCCTGATCCACTCGGCCACCTTGAATTCGAACGGTACCACTGATCGTATCACCTGCGTTCACGAAATCTTGATGGAGCATGAGATCTACTTTAGCCGCTCCAATTCCGGCACTCGCGAGCATTCGTTTAAACATTGACATTGTAATGAATTCCCTCCCTAATATTTGCATATTTAAGGATACGAAGTGAACCACCTGAGGTTTCATTTACGGGACAGTAAATGCCATGCTACCGACAAAAAAGAAGCATCCTCACCCAAAATAGGGTCGAACACTTCTTTTTCTTCACAAAGTCTAGGCTGAGGCGAACTGACTGTTATATAATCTGGCGTAATATCCACCGCTGGCTAGGAGTTGATCATGCGTACCACTCTCCACAATGTCTCCATCCTTCATGAAAAGAATGAGATCCGACTCTCGAATCGTTGACAATCGGTGGGCAATCACAAAGCTGGTCCGACCAGCGATCATAGTCAGAAAAGCTTTCTGAATCCGTACCTCCGTTAATGTATCAATACTGCTTGTAGCCTCGTCTAAGATGAGCATAGGCGGATCTACAAGCATTACTCGTGCAATGGTAAGTAGCTGCTTTTGTCCTTGGGAGAGATTGTCCCCTGAGCCACTGATCTTCGTATCATACCCTTCAGGCAGACGTTTAATGAAGCTATGAGCATTAGCAGCTTTAGCAGCAGCGATGATTTCCTCCTCTGTAGCACCAGGTTTTCCGTAAGCAATATTATCTCTGATCGTGCCCCCAAAAAGCCAAGTATCCTGCAGCACCATCCCAAAATTACGTCGCAGACTGTCACGGGTAATGCTCTTAATATCCACACCATCAATCTTGATGGACCCACGGTCCACATCGTAGAAACGCATGAGCAGGTTTACCAACGTCGTCTTCCCTGCTCCAGTCTGACCTACAATCGCAACTCGGGTACCGGGCTTCACTTCTAGACTGAAATCATTAATCAAGGGACGTTCTGGATTATAAGCAAAGGATACTTTTTCGAAGGTAATGGTTCCTTGACTTGTACTCATGATTAAGGCGTCCTTAGAATCAGCGGGTTCTGGTGTTAGATCGAGAATGGCGAAGATCCGCTGTGCAGAGGCAGTTGCCGATTGAAGCTGTGTAATTACACCTGTTATTTCATTAAACGGCTTAGCGAACAAGTTGGAGAAGATCAAGAAACTGGACAGATCCCCTACCGTGAAATGACCCCGAATTACCATAACACTACCGATCATAGCTATAACTGAGAACGTAACGTTATTTACTAGCCGCGTTGTCGGATTGGATAAGGAGCCATAAAATTGTGACTTCACACCGGTCTGATATAACGTCTCGTTTTGTTCTTCAAACTGAGACATTGCACGTTCTTCATAATGATAAGCGGTGACTACTTTTTGCCCGCCGATCATTTCCTCCACATAGCCATTGAGACCACCGAGAATCTTCGCCTGCTCTTTAAACATCTTTTGAGATCGCATTGTAATAAATCTGGCCACAAAAAAGGTGGCGGGTGCTGACAGAAGAACTACTACGGTCATCAGAGGACTGATGTACAACATAAGCACAATTGCCCCAACAATGGTGATGATCCCTGTAAGCAGTGTGGAGAAACCTTGCAGCAGTCCATCAGAGACGGCATCCATATCGTTAACAAACCGGCTAATACTGTCTCCTTGCGGGTGGTTGTCGTGAAATTTTAAAGGCAAAACATTTAATTTATCAAAAAGCTCCCGCCGTAAGTCATATACAGTCCGGTAGGCGATTCGATTCGTCAGATAGGTAAGGAGCCATCCAAAAAAGCTGCCGACAATATATACCGCTGCCAGAATCAAAAGCAGTCTAAGTACGGCGTCAAAATCCACCTCTCCCGGTCCGATCATAAAATCAATGGCTTTACCGATAAGTAGTGGTCCGATTAGACTGGCGATCACACTGAGTAACGCGCATATAACTGCCCCAATAGCAATTTTTCTATAATGTCCTGTATATACAATTAGTCTTTTCCAAATGTTGTTTTTGTTCATTGGCCCGACTCCTCACTCGATAGCTGAGACAGGCAGATTTCTTTGTACACTTCACAACCACGCATCAGCTCCTCATGGGTTCCGACACCGGCGATCCGCCCTTCCTCAAATACCATAATTTTATCCGCTTGCCTTACAGTGCTCACCCTCTGCGAGACAACGAGTACGGTCATTTGCTGGCTGCTCTCTTTGAGCGCTTTACGTAGAGCCGCATCTGTAGCGAAATCCAGCGCACTGGAGGAGTCATCCAGAATTAGAATCGACGGCTTACCTACCACTGCACGAGCTATAGTCAAGCGCTGCTTTTGCCCCCCGGATAAATTAAGTCCGCCACGTGATACCTGCGTATTCAATCCTTCTGGCAATTTACGAATAAACTCTTCCGCCTGAGCAACAGAGGCTGCTTGCATGATTTCTTCCTCGTTTGCGTCTTCCTTACCCCAACGAATATTCTCAGCGATTGTTCCTGTAAACAACACTGCTTTTTGCGGCACAATCCCTATTTTCCCACGAAGCTGATGCAGCTTATAATCTCCCACATTCACTCCATCCACTTTAACTTCACCTTGCACTGCATCATAAAACCGTGGAATTAAGTTCACAAAAGTAGATTTACCAGAACCCGTACTGCCAATCAGCCCCACAGTTTCTCCGCGGTTAATGACTACCGATATATCCTCTAATGCCAATTCTCCTGTTGTATTATAACCAAACGATACATGATCGAATGATATGGCAGGAGCGGTATGATCAGGTTCAGTCTTCACGACATTCCCTTCCTCGGACACGGATGATTTGACACTCAGCACTTCATTCACACGATTGGCAGAGGATGAGGCTTTTGTAAAAATAATGACCAAGTTGGAGACCACAATAAGCGCCAATAAGATCTGAGTGACGTAATTGATAAAGGCAATGATCTCACCTTGAGACAATCGCCCTCCATCAATGTGAATTCCACCTACCCATAAAATAGCTATGATCGCCGCGTTTACTACAAGTGTCGTCATAGGTCCAAGTAAAGCGGAAATCCGCGAGACCCGGATCGCTGTAGTAGTTAAATCCTCAGATGAGGCATCAAAGCGTTCTTTTTCCGTACGTCTCTTCGCAAAAGCACGAATGACTCGAATCCCAGACAAATTCTCACTAAGAACGAGCGCAAGGGCATCCAGCTTCTGCTGGTATTTTCGATACAAAGGTGCACTTCGAGTGATGATAAAATACAAAATAACACCAAAAATCGGCGTTGCCGCTATTAAAATCAGCGATAATCTGAAATCCAAAATCATGGACATTATGATAGCCCCAATGCAGATAAACGGCGCACGAATAACCAGGCGAATCAGCATAGCCACTGCAATCTGCAGCTGGTTTACGTCATTGGTAATCCGGTTAATTAGCGTAGGCGTACCGAACGTATCCAGCTCAGCGTACGATAAAGATGTAATATGTTTGAACAGTTTATTACGAAGTGTCGTGCCGAATCCCTGAGATGCTCGTGCTGCATAGTATTGGCACACCATGGAGCAACCGAAACCAAGCAGTGACATCAGAACCATTAGGCCACCCATACGGTAAACATAGGCGCTGTCATGATTACCGACCCCATTGTTGATGATCAATGCGACAATGGTAGGCAAAATCAGCTCCAGAATCGCTTCCATCAGCTTGAAGATTGGACCGATGATCGCTTCTTTTTTGTACGGCTTTAAATATACTGCAATTTTGAACAAATTCATCCACACCCAACCTAAGAAGTATTTAACCACTTGAAATATGTATAAGAACAGTTATGATTATGGCATATCTACTCACATATTAATAATATTGGATTCGTATCGCTCCCATACGATTAACATATCTCAAGTTCGGAGGATTCTTTTATGGATATAAGACAACTTAAATATTTTATGGCGATAGCTGAGGAAGGACAGATTACATCCGCGGCCAGAAAGCTGCAAATGGCCCAGCCACCGCTCAGTCAGCAGCTTAAGTCGCTTGAGGAAGAACTAGGCGTCAAGCTTGTAGATCGAGGTCCTCGCAGTGTGCAGCTTACCGAAGCAGGAGCTATTTTGCGTGACCGGGCTCAACAAATTCTGGAGCTGGCTGATTCCACTGCCCGTGAGCTCAATGATTTTGTCAAAGGCTTAAAAGGAACACTAGCCATTGGCACAGTGTCTTCCTCAGGAGCGACCCTGCTCCAAGATCGACTATGTGAGTTCCACAAAACGTATCAAGGCGTTAAATTTGAAATCCATGAAGGGAATACCTTCAGAATCATCGACCTTTTGAACAAAGGTATTGTCGAGATTGGTATTGTCCGGACACCCTTTAATGCTACAAATTTAGAATGTCTTTACACACAGGCTGAGCCTATGATTGCCGTAATGACGCCAGAGTATGACTGGAAAACAGATGAAAACTTCGTTGAGATCGGTGAGTTAAAAGATAAGCCGCTCATTATCTACCGCCGTTTTGAGCAGCTTATCCGGGAAACCTGTCTTGAGAATGGTTTTGATCCGCTGATTTTCTGTATGAATGATGATGCGCGAACAACACTACTCTGGGCAAATGCTGGTCTCGGCATCGGAATTATCCCCAAATCCGCTTTCGAATTAACGAGTAACCGTAATTTGATCTATAAAGAAATCAGTAGTGAGTCGCTTCGCACGCGGGTCGCCGCCGTCTGGATCAAAGATAAATACTTATCGTCACTAGCTTCCAAGTTTATTGAAAGCTTTAAGAATGGTTAAGAATCTTCGCTATTTATTCACTTGTTGTTGAACTAGTCTATCCTCCTCTTCTTTAATACGACTAATATCAATTCGTTCAAATAACAATTGTAAATCAGTTACCTGTTGATAAGGGGGAACAGAGCAGGGCTGCCATTTCGGTAGTTCAAGCGATAAGAACCCCCTGATCTTCTCACAAGAAAAGGGTAGAAACGGATGCAGCAAATTCGCCAAATTAGCGATAATCTGCACACAAGTAAATATTGAATTATTACAAGCATCCCGATCCTCTTTTACATGAATCCAAGGCTTTTGCCAATCAAAATACTGATTTGCCTTACGTACGTAAGAGAAAATATACTCCAGCGCATCCTTCAAATCTCCCGCTTCAATTAGGCGCCCTGACTCCAGATACAAGAGGTCAATGTTGTCGCTCCACCCCTTATCTAACTTTCCACTTGGCACGATCCCTTCATAAAACTTCTCTACAAAAGCCAATGTGCGATTTACAAAGTTACCAAATGCTCCAAGCAGCTCGCCATTATGACTATAAATAAACTCTCTCCAGGAAAAATCCGTATCCCGCTTCTCAGGCCCGTTGGCAATTAAGAAATAACGAATTGAGTCAGGATGATACCGCTCTAGAATATCAGGTACCCAGACTGCCCAATTACGGCTAGTGGAGAACTTCTGCCCTTCAAGGGTTAAATATTCGCTGGATATAATCCGATCCGGTAAATGTAGTTCTCTTGCTCCTAATAAGACGGCTGGCCATATCAGGGTGTGAAAAGGAATATTGTCTTTCCCATGCACATAATAAGCGGTAATCTCCCCTTTTTCCTCTAACCAAAAATCCTCCCAGCTTCCTCCGGACTGTGCAGCCCACTGCTTACTGGCTGATAAATAACCACTTACCGCCTCAATCCAAACATAAATCTTTTTATCTTCAAATCCAGCCACAGGAACATCTACACCCCAAGACAAGTCTCTTGTTACCGCGCGGTCCTGCAGCTCTTCTTGTAAATAACGTTTGGTCAGTTTTATAGCGTTTTCTCTCCAGTGTACTGCTTCTTCTACATAATCCGTTAATTCAGATTGAAATTTAGATAAGCTAAGATAAAAATGTTCTGTCGGTCGTTCTGTCGGTGTATTCCCACATAATTTACAAATTCTGTCCAATAAATCGGCAGGGTCTAGAATCGTAGAACAATAATCGCATTGATCTCCACGCGCCTGCTGTCCACATACTGGACAAGTCCCTTCCACATATCTGTCTGGCAAAAATCGCTGATCCACCTCACAGTAACATTGCGCAATGGTTTTTTTGTATAAATGACCATTCTCTAGCAGCTTCGCAAACAACTCTTGCACGACCTTATGATGCTGCTGTTGATCCGTTCGAGTATATAGATCATAACTAAATCCCAACTGTTCAAAACACTTCAGAAACTCTTCGTGGTACCGACTTGCAAAAGCTTCAGGTGTGATCCCTTCATTAGTGGCCTGAACCGCTACAGGTGTGCCATGACAATCGCTGCCTGACACATATAAAACGTTATCCCCCTTGCTGCGAAAATAGCGTGCCAGCACATCCCCAGGCAACACACTTGATAATCTTCCAAGATGTAAAGATCCATTCGCATACGGCCAAGCTCCACCTATAAACACATTACTCATTAACCTTCTCCTCCTTTTTTTAGACAACAAAAAAACTCCCATCCACAAAGGACGAGAGTTCTACTCACGTGTTACCACCTAATTTTATAAATGCCTCATGACATTTACCTCTTCAGGTACGACGTTAATAAACGTTTATACCCTAGCACTGTAACGGATGCAGGTTCCGGCGCAGCCTACAACCCAAAAGGTTTCGATGCGCAGCTCTGAGACCATATTCCCAAGGTTTTTCTTTACTCCTTTTCAGCGACCGGAGCTCTCTGTAGAAAGAATTGCCGTGGTACTCTTTCTCTTCTTTGCCTTTGAATATTCAAGTTACTGGAAATAATACTTAATTTATCGAATAAAGTCAATACATAAGCTCAAGAACAATAAATTCGCCATAGTTTATATAAAAAAGACCACCCAATCGTACAATTGGATGGTCCCCATACTTTAAATTATTTCATGATTTTGCAAATATCATTGGTGAATTGAACAGGATCACTAACTTGCAAACCTTCGATCAGCAGAGCTTGGTTGTATAGCAGGTTCGTGTATAAACCGAGCTTCTCTTTATCGTTCTCAGCTGCCGCTTTCAAAGACTGGAAGACTTCGTGATGGATGTTGATTTCGAGTACCTTATCCGCTTGAACCTCTTGCCCATTCGGCATCGATTTCAGGATTTTTTCCATCTCGATTGTCAGTTCACCTTCAGCAGAGAGGCATACCGGATGAGTCTTCAAACGTTTGGAAGCTTTAACATTCTTCACTTTGCCGGACAAGATGTCCTTCATCGCTTCAAAAAGCTCCTTGTTTTCGTTCTCTTCCGCTTCCGTTGGCTTGTCCGCTTCGTCTGCTTCGATACCCAGATCACCACTGGATACGGATTTAAATTCTTTTTCTTTATAAGACATGATCATCTTGATCGCAAATTCATCAATATCATCAGTGAAGTAGAGAATTTCATACCCTTTATCCGATACGAGCTCGGTTTGTGGGAGCTTTTCGATTCTGTCGATCGACTCTCCGGATGCATAGTAGATGTACTTCTGATCTTCTGGCATTCTTGACACATATTCGTCCAGTGTTACCAGCTTCTTCTCCTTGGAGGAGTAGAACATCAGCAAATCTTGAAGTGTATCTTTGTGCATTCCATAATCGTTATACACACCAAACTTAAGCTGTCTGCCAAAAGCGTTATAGAACTGCTCGTATTTCTCTCTTTCATCCTTCAGCAAGCTTTGCAGTTGACTCTTCACTTTATTCTTAATGTTCTTAGCGATCAGAGTCAGCTGACGGTCATGCTGGAGCATTTCTCTGGAGATGTTTAGCGAAAGATCCTCTGAATCTACCATACCTTTTACAAAGCTAAAATAGTCAGGCAGCAGATCCGCACATTTGTTCATGATCAATACACCATTGGAATAGAGCTCAAGACCTTTTTCATATTCCTTTGTGTAATAATCAAATGGTGTGTTTTCTGGAATAAACAAGATCGCATTATACACTACAGCACCATCGGCACTGATATGAATATGTTTAAGCGGCTTGTCAAAGCCGTAACGTTTCTCTGCATAGAAGTTATCGTAATCTTCTGTAGTCAACTCGTTTTTGTTCTTCCGCCAGATTGGCACCATACTGTTCACGGTTTGTTCTTGAACAACTTCCTCGAACTCGTTCTCTGTGCCTTCTTTTGGCTTCTGCTCCTTCACGTCCATTTTAATTGGGAAACGAATGAAGTCAGAATATTTTTTAATGATGGATTTCAGGCGATACTCTTCCAAATATTCATCGTATTGATCTTCTTCGGTATTCTCTTTAATCTTCAAAATCACTTCAGTACCTACAGAATCCTTCTCGACAGGCTCGATAGTATAGCCATCAGCGCCCTTAGACTCCCATTTAAAGGCCTCGTCGCTACCAAGCGCCTTACTGATCACAATTACGTCATCTGCTACCATAAACGCAGCATAGAAGCCAACACCGAACTGTCCGATGATATTGTGACCATCTTTGGCTTCGTTCTCTTTCTTAAATGCAAGGGATCCGCTCTTCGCAATTGTTCCTAAGTTATTCTCCAGCTCTTCTTGCGTCATCCCGATACCTGTATCGGAGATCGTCAAAGTTCTGTTCGCCTTATCGGCAGTCACTTTAATATAATAATCTTCTTTATTGAAGACCAGGCTTTCATCAGCTAATGCTTTGTAATAGATCTTATCAATTGCATCACTTGCATTGGAAATCAACTCGCGCAGAAAAATTTCCCGTTGTGTATAAATGGAGTTAATCATCATTTCCAGCAATCTTTTCGATTCGGCTTTAAACTCTTTTTTGGCCATGAATAAGTAAATCTCCTTTCAAAATAACATCTTGTCCAACACTTCGTGATTAGCACTCTTGTTAGATGAGTGCTAATTCTTCTTTTTATATAACATAAACTGATCTTGAATGTCAATATTTACAGCGAGTTTCTTTAAAGAATGTTATCTTTTGCATACAAATTGAAGATTTTATTGATTACTAATGACCCACTTGCGCGTAGGCTGATTCTATGTTTTAAATAGACTAGATGCATAAATTCCAAATAAAGGGTTATCATTATCAAACCTAGGAGGAATTCGAATGAATAAACAAGCGCAGTCCATTGTAAATTCTTCAGCAACAAGTCCAATTAAGAATTTGATTGGCAGTGTATTTATCCCCGTACACGATATTGAAAAAGCCCGTAGCTGGTATTGCCAAGTCCTAGGACTCCATGAAGCAGATCATCCGATTATGAACGGTCATTTATGCCCGTTAACTATGCAAGGAAGCACTGGGATCATTCTGGACACCATGCCCATGTGGGGAGGTTTAGAGCCTGAAGGGGCTCCTCCAATTACAACACCTGCTCTTATGCTTATAACCGATGATTTGCAAGCCTCTTTCAACTATATGAAGGAGCTCGGTGTAGAGATAGTAACCGAAATTCAAGATCAACAATGGTTTGTGTTGAAAGACCCTGATGGGAATAAACTAATGATTTGCAAGTAACATTTGCGTTAGAAATTGTAATGGCTGAGACTTCCACTTCTTAGGATGCATCAGAAGCTGCAGATCAAAATGAATTTCTTGATGTGCGAATGGCAGCTCAGCCAAGTTCCCCCGCTCAATTTCTTCCTCTGCAACAATTTTAGGTAATAATGCAATCCCTAAACCATTCATAACACATCGTTTGATCGCTTCTAGATTCGAAAGCTCAAAACCAATGCGGAATATAATCCCGTGCTCTTTTAACAAATTCTCGAACAGACTCCGGTAAATACAGCTCTCTTCAGAAACAATTAATTCGCAGTTATTTAGATCCTGTAGCGTTACTGTATCCATCTGGGCAAGGGGATGGTTAATGGGAGCTATCAACACGAGTGGTTCATCTCTAATGATCGTACGATTAAGTAAAGAATCCGTAGTGGTACGATCGAGCATCAAACCGATGTCTACTTCCCCATCTTTTATTTTGGCTAAGAGGTTAGCTTCCTGCATCGTTTGTAGATGGATATCAAGTTTCGGAAATTTCGTCCTCAACTGCTGTAAGTAGGGTGGCAAGTAGAAAGCAGCTAATGAATCAATCGTACCAATCGTTAGCGTACCTCCAATTTGCTGGGCGATGGTTTCTTTAGAACGATCATACAGATCCAAAATCTCCACGAATAGCTTCAACAACTCTTCTCCAGGCGGGGTAAGACGCAGCTGTCGACCATGCCTTTCTATCAATGGCACTCCGTATTCCTTCTCTATTTTCTGTATTTGCATCGTAACGCTCGACTGCGCGTAACCTAGCTCTTCAGCAGCCCGTGTAAAGCTCTGACGTTTAGCTACCTCGCGGAATGTTCGTAAATAGGTTAAATCCATAACCTCACCCTAACATCAATATTTTTGATGATACACATCATTTATTATAGCTAACGACGATGCAACATTCCATGGTAAAGTGTATGTAGAGGAATTAAAATATTTTGGAGGCCGATAATTTATGCTTACAGAACAACAGATTTATGGAATTTATGTCCCCGTGGTCACCCCGTTCAATGCTGCTGGTGAAGTCGATCTGGATTCGTATCAGCGTTATGTAAAGAACATTATTAACAACAGCATACAAGGTCTGGTCGTTAATGGAACCACCGGTGAATCGCCAACTGTAACCGTAAATGAAATGCAGCTTCTAGTAAACACTTCTCGTGAGCTTTTACAATCTACATCTATCCCCTTAGTAGTCGGCACAGGAACCAATGACACAGCTTCTACGGTAGCACGTACAGAGATCGCAGCTAACCTTGGTGCAGATTGCGCACTAGTTGTCGTCCCTTATTATAGTCGTCCATCGCAAGAGGGCATCATTGCCCATTTCCGCAAAGCAGCAGAAGTAGGTATTCCGATCATGGCTTATGACATTCCAAGTCGTACTGGTACTGCTATGACTCTAGATACTGCACGCACAATCCTAGAAATTAATAATGTTGTCGGATTAAAAGACTGCTCAGGTAGCACTAAAATGGTTACTGAACTAGTTCGTACAGGTAGCAAACCTGTGCTTGGTGGCGACGATTCACTTTTTTATGAAATGCTTAGCTCCGGGGCAGCTGGCGGTATGCTTGCTACTGCGAACGTTTATCCAGCAGAATGTATCCGTATATACGAAACCTTCAAATCGGGTCAATTCGACTTATCCAAAGAAAACTTTGAACAACTACTGCCGATCATCCGTCTCTTGTTCAAGGAATCGAATCCCGCTCCAATCAAATGGATGCTTAGCCAGAATGGCCTGATCCATTCGGATACGCTTCGCCTCCCAATGACTTCCATCAGCACAGCGCTTCAGCAAGAGCTTAGTTCTTATGTTCAGGACAATGCAATTGAAGCGACTGCATAAGAGAAAAGATAACAGCCGTTATACAGTGAGGAACTGTTCAGCGGCTGTTTTTTTGTAAATCTAAATTCTCTGTAACTAATGTTCTGATATTATCTATTCTTTAAATATTCATCAGCAATCTTTCTGCAATTATCTCGCGGGTCATATTCATTCTCGATTTCATATTGTATAAACATATCCTCCACCTCAACGCTTCATCCCCCCTCTTCATCATAAGTTCACTAATACGCCCTTCAGAGACATCTCCTGCCATATTTCCAAATGCGATGGCTAGATAATCAGGATAGTTTTTCCTGCCGAACACATCACTTAAATCTTCTTGTTCGGTGAAAATAAAGTATTAGACTTGAGTTGTTGATTTAACGGGGGTTTTGAATTGGAGATTACTCAGTTTTTTAAAAATTGGTTTTAGACTGATTCATTAAAAGAAGCAGCGGCAGAACAAGACTTGATAAATAAAATCTTAGACTGCCGCTGTTATTGAACTAACGTGTCCCGTTAACTTAATGATGACCTGTCATCTATGGTACGGTTCACCGTAAATTAGCCTATATCAGATCAGAATTGTTGGTTGATTTTGTGTATGGTGTCCTAAATATGAGTCGTTTCAAAATGTTTATCTATGTTTACGACACACAGTATAGTTCGCAAAATGCAGAGTCACCAAAAGTATACTTTTTGACATGCTTAATAAAGGCGGAAGTTTACGGTAATTGCAAATTATCTTCACGTAATGTAAAATTACTTGATGGAAAAAACATGGAAGTAGTGGGAGTATGAGGTGGAAACGGAAGACTTACATTCAGTCGACTTTCGTAATTTCATATTTCCATTCCATTAGGACACTAAAGCATTTATTGCTTTAGTGTTTTTATTTTATGGGGGTGTAATAATTGTCAAGGTACAAAAGGGTTCTCGTTAAGCTAAGTGGTGGAGCAGTAGCGGGAAACTCTGAATTTGGTTTTGAGCCAGAAAGGTTAGACCATATTGCGGATGAAATTATGTCAGTAGTAAACTTAGGCGTTGAAGTATCGTTAGTTATAGGTGGGGGTAACATTTTCAGAGGTAATATGGCGGAAAGCTGGGGGATAGAAAGGGCAGAAGCTGATAACATTGGAACGCTTGCGACTGTAGTAAATAGTTTAATGCTTCGTGGAGTTCTTAAAGCCAAGACCAAAAAGGAAGTACGAGTAATGACGGCAATACCTATTACATCAGTTGCAGAACCATACATCCGTCTAAGAGCAATCCACCATCTAGAAAAAGGCTATATTGTAATTTTTGCAGGGGGGGAACGGTCAACCTTACGTTACAACAGACTATCCTTCAGTACAAAGGGCCATCGAGGTTAATTGTGACGCTTTATTAGTTGCAAAGCAAGGTGTTGATGGTGTTCTTAATGCAGACCCTAAATTTGATAAAGATGCAAGGAAATTTCGTTCGCTTCATTACAACGACGTTTTAAAACACAACTTAAAGGTAATGGACCAATCAGCTTTCATTTTAGCAAGAGACTACAATCTGCCAATGCATGTGTTTAACTTCGATAAACCAGGCTCGATGAAAGACATTTGTGAAGGTAAGAATAACGGTACGATAATTAGTGGCGAAACAGTTTTAGAGTTGGAATGAAATATGTTAGAAATACTACTCTCCCTTGATTTAGCGGAACGATAGTTCCATAAAAGAAAAGTTATAAACACAAACCCACTCTGCCAAAGGAGTGGGTTTGTGTTTATACTGATATGTATATCTTGTGGTCAAAAGATACTTTGTGCTTTGATTCATTACGGTGATCCGTATCATAAATATAAGGCGTTGTTGCGCTAAACTGCCTGTTAGTTCAATACAAAGATCCCATGAACACTATATAAACTCCTATTTCTAGTTAAAATTAATCAAATTTACGATTTCGATTTGGTTTGTTTCAATAGCTCCGTCCAAAGGGCTTCCATTATAAGATGATACTTTTCCTTTAAAATTTTACGTTACTTCAACAAACGAAAAAGGAGCTGTAGCATGGCAAGCTCCTCAACTATAGTGTCCCGTTAGTTCAGTAACAGACAGTCTGAAGAAAGCAGTAAAGAGAGGAATTTCTCCCCTACTTGATTCAATGAGTAATTGGTGCATTTTCGATTTGCCTCGCACATGCACTTACATAAGATCCCTACATTACTCTGTTGGGAATATGAATACTATTCTTCTGGCATTTGCCAACCCGTTTCCTCATCCCAAATGGCATCCGTATCATCTAGATGCACATGCCAATCCCCATTAGAAATACTTCTTCTAATATCCGTCAAACAGGTCAACCAATAAAACAGCGCATGCAATGTATCTTCAAAATCATCTGAAAAGGGCAGCTTTGTTGAACCTGCAAAGATCACTGTTGGTTCATCCTGCTCATAGTCATAAACACAAAATGTTTCTCCAATATCATTCATTTCAAAACCCGCATTGTATTTATCAATGATGGCCGTTATCTCTTGCTCCTCACTGTTGGTAAGGTTATGGTTTCTCATACAAGTGTAATAAACAGAAATCCCCATGCTACATTTCTCCTTTTTATAGTTTTAACAACGATCACTCAAGAACTTACGTTCTTATTATTGTGCCATATTAATCCATTGTAAGTAAATATTCATTGCATTAAACTGCCCTTTAGTTGAGTAACAGTTTTCTTAGGTGCATTTCATCTTTACTCAATATTACAGAAATCGCCATAACTCACTTAAAATCATAAATAAAACCTCCCATAAGAGCTAATAAATCTAGTTTTTCTTCTTATGGAAGGTTTTAATCTATTTAACTAGCGTGTCCCGTTAGCGTAATGAACTACACCATTTAAGTACTGCTTGGTCAACATCATCAATATAGCCAACATCATCGATTAAAATTCCAAAATATAATTTTATCAGTTTCGTCATTTTCTCTAAACGGGGCTATGTAATCCAGCTCAGCATAATAAATCGGGTTATATTTTATTGTCCCATCTGGTTTCCTAACTTTCAGTAGACCTATAAAATCCATATCTTGAACAATCTGCGCTGTTTCCTCTAAAAGCTCCCGAATAGCGCATTCTTTAGCTGTTTCACTGTCATCTCTTCCTCCAGCAGGTCCTTCCCACTGTTTTCTCAATGCATTAAAACAAAGAAGATACTTACCGTCGAATCTAACCACTGCGTATGAACCTACCAACAATGCATAATGTATTAGCTCATGTTCATTCAATGGAATGCACTCTAAAAACTCGTAGCCATTTTTATTAATAACAGTTGTCAATTCAATCCCTCCTTCACCTAAATTAGTACCATAAATTTGAAGGTGTCTATTGATCATAACTGCCCGTTACCTTAAAACCTAAATCGAACTGAATGCAAACATTATTTCAGATTCACATACCAATTCATTATTTACCGTGGCGACTCCCTTTCCTTTGACGATTTGTCCCTTGATTCGAATTACCTCAAATACAAGAAGAAGTTGGTCTCCTGGTTTTACTTGTCGTTTGAAACGACAACTATCAATACCAGTCAGTAAGCCTATTTTATGATTGTTGCTCTCAACGTTGGACATAGCGATTCCACCGACCTGTGCCAGTGCTTCTACAATTAAGACACCAGGCATTACAGGATAGTCAGGGAAATGACCTAGAAAATAAGGTTCATTAATTGTTACATTTTTAATTCCAACAGCTCTCTTCCCCTCATTAATTTCCAATATTCTATCGACCAAGAGAAATGGATTTCGATGAGGAATAATCTCTTTAATTCTTTCAATATCAAACATGGATTTGCCTCCCTAATCGGTTTATTGCCATTTTATCTCCTATTGGTTAAACCGACCAGAAAATAAATCAACAATACCCTTGTTAAACTATCCTGCCCGTTAGTTGAACAAATAAAAAACGGCTGCCGAAGCAACCGCTATTCCACTAACGTTCTCCGTTAGCTTAATGGCATCTTATTATGCCGGTGTGCCTTCCTGAATTACGTCCAATATTGCTCTTCAATCTTCAGATCCTTATGTGTCTCTTATCTACGTACTCATTCTCACTAATTATTTCTATTTCATTAGAATCAAAAAAACTAAGCAATCTCAATCCTTCATTTAACAATTCATCTTTATATTGTCGGGAAAACTCTGACCTTTTAACTGGGTCTGCAAGTTGATCATCGTAATCAAATACAATATATTTAAGGGCTATCATCCTAAAAAAGGAATATCCATTACAATACTCCCTGTAAATGTGTGAACAAGAACTAATGAATTCCTCCTCAATATAAACAAATCGATTTAATAGATCTCTGATCTTAAACTCTTCAACTGACCTATAATTAAGAATTTTTGTAAGTTGCCCTTCTAATTCATCCATCACATATTTAGAATTATAATTTAGATTAATCAATCTAAAATAGACATCTTTACCTAATGATTCTTCAAGTATCTCTTCTTTGTCATAAAGCCACTGTTCAAATTCCTTTGTTGAAAGTTTATTCCTCAAGACTAAGTGAAACCATTCTATAATTTCTTCATTGATCGGATCCATGATTTCAATCCTTTCCTTGCACCGCGGTTTCATATAACGCCTTATTTACGAACTTCGTGAATTTTCTTATGTATGAAGTATTTCTCGAAATGCTTACGCTCGCCTGCCCGTTAGCTTAACGAAAAGCTGCCTAGCGACAGCCTCTCTCAGTGTTGAACTATAGTTTCCCGTTAGCCATACATGCAGCGCAAGCGCCGCACCACAGATGATGAAAATGGGTAAAATCAGTCAATACTGCTTCTACGGCTGGCGAAGAAGGTCGATGAGCTATTGTGCCTTAGAGCCCATCCGTTAGTCTGACTCCAACGACCCCGGTGCATCACAGATTGTCGCTCCCTTTCGGGAAGCACTCATGGGAGATTAATCCTACTCTGGTTTTTGCACTTGCCTAGTCTTTAGTGATTGTAGAACGAAGTTTGTTGTTTTTCTGTCTGCCTACTTTATTTAAGTACACATAAGGCTCAGCCTTTTTTTAAAAGTGTTTTTCTGGGTCTTCTTTCTTATGTTCTTTTACTAGTTTTGAGCTATTTTAATTTTCATGGG
>NZ_CDRJTB010000091.1:0-21579 GCF_976954365.1 Paenibacillus sp. Marseille-Q9583 | reverse complement strand
TTGCTATCATGCTTTCTTTGACTGGACCATTTATTATCTCGTTAATATTCGTTATAACGTTTGTTGGATGGTTCAATGAAAGATAATATACAATAAAGAGGCCAATAAACAATATCAAAGTTACAATTTTTAACAAGTATTTCTCAATAAAATTAACAAACTTATCCATGATAATTCTCCTGTCAAATATTAATCATGCTCCCTGGTCTTCATTCCCTTCATCATTCTGAGCAAATACTAAGGCAGGCATACGTTCAGGAACTAAATCATAATGTGTATGCTCATTTGCTTTAGGTCTTCCATTTGCATAAAAATCTGCCTCCATTGCCTGTGCGGTATTATCCCAAGCTCTAATGAGGTCTTCATCAAGTACAGGCTCAGGTAAAGGTAAAGGTACGACAAACCTTTTGTAAATATCGTTATTTTTTAAATCGAGATACTCTACATTTCCCGTTTGCGGACTTTTATATCTCACTTTCACTGACTCATATAAGTCACTTTCAAAATCGAGGTTGGCGATTAGTGGGACTAAGTCTGTAGGGCTTATTACATCCCTTCTTCTTCTACCATTACTGAAAGTTAATGTAGCTGAATTAGCCCCGAATGTAGTACGACTTGCTGCTGCTCTATAAAAAATATCCAACAACAAACTCTCAGGTCTCTCTTCTTGCCTATTCAAATCTGGATTCCGGATTGGAGTGTTAATTAAATTCAGTTTAAATTCAACCGAACGGATGTCAGTTGAAGCCGCTAAATCCGCGAACCCCCTCTCGGGTTCAAGCGGGAGGAGGTCAATCTCCCAATATTGTCCTTCTACTTTCGGCAAAAAGGAATTAAGATATTCTACGACATGTTTAGGGCGTGCTCCAGCATGATTATAATCCATAAGTACTAGCCGGGATACTGGTAAAAAAACAACTGGTGTGATCTCTAAAACATCATCACGAATCTGAGCCGCTGCATCAGTCCCCCTTCTTCCGGTGTATGGCTTATGGTCTCTATACTTTCCTATTGCAATTCTTCTATTCGTTGTTCTTTCCGGAATATCTAGAGTAGGTTCTGCCATACCAACCATCGACATTTGACCTGATCTTAGGTCCTTATATTTGGCTGCAGGATCAAGACGCATTATCGCATCTATAAATTGCGAAAAGTCAAGATTGGTTCTTCTTCCATTGTATCTAATAAAACAGTTGTAATAATGTATTGTTCTGGACATTAAAATAATTCCCCCATACAGTATATATTTGCACTTACCTTATAATACCATTCTGTACAGGGTTGACAAGAACAATAATTACATAAATATTACAATAATCGACCTAAATCCGAGCGAAACCGCCATCCTTTTTCACGGTCTTGATTCCATGGCATGTGCTACACAAAACCTGCCAGTTACGCCTATTCCAAAAAAACTTATCGTCACCCTTGTGCGGGACATTATGTTCCACCACAGTAGCCCCCCTATGACCCTAGCATGCTTGCACATAACGCATAATGGATGCTGCTCCAGTTCCTTCAATCGCTCGACTCTCCACATATGTCCATAGCCTCGGCTTGCTGCCGTACCTCGGCGCTGTTCCCTCTCCTGCCTATGTTTGTTACAGTATGAGTCAATAATTACCAGCTCACGACAACCAGGCTTCCCACACAGGCGCTTTGACTTTCTAGGCATTCCCCTTCCTCATTCTCTTCACCCTTTCCTAGTTGGTGCACAACAAAAAGAGCCGCTATACAGCGACCCGCTTCCACTATAAAATTCCCAAACTCTTGGGATTATACATGAGCATTAGGCGCTCAGTAAGGGCTGCTAACCGTGACTCTCACATGGCTTTAGTGGATTGTTACTCTCTTTGCAGCATCTTACTCAATTCATAATGTAATGCCCGTATTTGCATGGGGACATCCGGCCAATGCCGGTACATATCCCTTATGCTCATATCGCGCCCGGGCGAAGCGCGTTGAGGGTGGTTATTTAACCCTCGTCCCCCGCATCAGACCGCCGCAACATCTACTTGCTACATGTGCTATCAGCTACGCCCCAATGTTATCTGCTGCTATTGCAACGGGCATCATCACTGCTCAGCTCTGACGAGTCCTGCCAGCGATAAGGGGCAGCAGGGACACCCGGGCGACGGATCGCCCTATGTCCCTTACTGTAAGCCTGTTTCTGTCTCAATTTAGTCTCAAGACAGTCTCAAAATAGTCTCAAATTTTTGTTTTTGCACTATCTTCATACAGTTTTTTATACGATTTCTTTAACTCTTTCAAGAAAACTTCTCTATTCTTGCGCGAGATCTTTAAATCAGAAAGAAGTTTTTCTTCTTCATCAATCTGTTTCTCATAATATTCCTTAGCGCCGAATTTCGTCATTCTTTCTTGATAAACATTAATTCTGCCAATTGTGGAACGCTCCATCATCAACCAGTCTATAACTGATTGTTCCAAGTCCTGTATTATCTGCATCATTTCTGCTTTACTACCAGTAATCATAATTTACACCTCCTCTCTTAGAAAGATACTATATCCCTCCAATTCAGAAGTTACAATTATTATAGATTTAAGAAACAATGATTGTAATGAACAGTGGATGCGTTTGAATTAATAAATTCAGATAACCCCAGCTAGTTTCAGGGATTCAGCGATTGTCTCAACTCCAACATCAATACGTCGGTTAATGGTGGCTTCACTGGTTGTCGCTCTAAATGTTGCTATTGTCAGCTTATGCTTGCGGGCATCCACATACCGGTGCTTTATGATTGCCTCTACTTCATCATCTAAGATCAACTCAAATGCGGCGTCGATCTCCCTCACCTTATGCTTAAATCTCAAAAGTTCGTCTGTCTCTTGTTCCGTCAATACCTCTTTATTTCCGTAGATCTTGATTTTCCGAACCATTTTGGGATACTGCTTCAGTAGGTCTCTTGTCTCCAGCTTTTCTGCCTCCGTAACCCGTGGGAAGAACTCCATTTGCATCACCGCCACCGCCCCCAGAAGAACACTCCCCTTCTTGCTTATATACTCCATCTAAGCCCATAGCGAACGTCCGTATGTTGGTTGAAATCCAGTGGGTCATGTTAGGAGATTTATATCTGACCCATGCATTCCCCCAGGCAATCACTTCAACCGGATCCACCAACTTCCAATCTTTGAAAAATCGCTTACCCGCCTTTAATGCTTTCTGAACTTCCTTAACCTTCAAGAAAATCACCTTCTCCATTTTTCATTAGTTCATCAATCCTTACAAACCCGATATCGCAGAAGACAAGGATTAACTTGAGGATTGCTCTATTCCGCCGCTTAACATATGTGTCCTTGCTTATTGGATAATCCAGCTTACAATTATATACTTGGCAATCTTTAATATAGTCATTTTTCATATACCGTTCCTCAATTAATACACGTTCTTCTTCTGGCAGTCGGTTAACTGTTTGAACAATACAACTGATAAATTCATCTTCCCTCTCCTGACCAACTACGAAATTTCTTATTCGGTATTGTTCAAACAAATGTGTAATGGTTTTTAGGGTCTTGGGTATATCCAGTTCCGAAACTGTGATTTCATTAGCAATCATAAATGCTCCTTCCGTGGCTTGTATTCTCACTTTTAAAAAAACGAATTTTTTTGAAAGTAAAAGGGAACTTTATTTTTTATAAGACAAAAAAATAAAATATTTGGAGGGAAACATGCTTAATTCACAGGAAAATTTAAGTCAAAACCCAATTTCAAATTCAAACTTTTCTCCCCCGATACTTCCGCATCAAAACCGGTTTTACACCGGTCCTTTACCACAAAAAACTAATATTTCTAATATTTACCCTTTTGATTCTAAGCGAATGATCCCCGCTAATTCGGACGCTTATGGTCATTACTTCAGTACATTTAAACCCTCGCTGGCTATTGATCATGATCTAACTAGTGGTAGCTTCTGGTTTTATGATGATGTAAGTGCTGAATTACAAATTTACTTTCCAGATCCCGAATACATTACGGCTATCGAATTCACAGCTACATGTGGGATAAATACAAGAATTGAATATACAATATTTGGTGCGAGAACAGGTCAACCATTAACGCAAATAGGTAATACAGCTCCTACTCGAGTAAGCGGTAACTGGGCTAATACAGATATTGGTCCCATTCAGCTAAATCCATCTGGTTTTTATGATCAGATCAATATTGCTTGCGATTCAGATGGTGGGTATATTGGTATCCGAGAAGTTTATCTAAGATAGAACAGCAGAGGATCTTCTATTCATGAAGATCCTTTTTTCTATTTGCTCTCCATTAAAGGGACTTCTCATTCATTCCAATAGTTTAGCAACTATACGTCTACCTTGTTTCAAGCCTCTTCTCTCCTAAAGTCATTTAGTTTCCAGAGGTGAAGGACGGAGAACTGATCTAGCTCCCGCGTCCATTTACCCACTGGTTTATCCTTAAGGTTGTTGTATATGTCTCGGTAATCAATGATTTGGCATGCTAGGCGGTCTTGAACGAAGAAAAAGAACATCTTGCCGCCCCCCTATTCAACTAGCCTCATAGTGGAATAGCTTCGGCTGCCGCTTTGGCCAAATCGTTCGACTCTCGGAGATCCTTGATAAACTTATCCCAATTCATGTTATTCACCCTTTCTTAAATCTCTCTGCGAAATATGCGATTCAGGGGCGAGTTTTCAGCACCACGGAAATAGTCATTGTCCCGCTCCATGATGGAACGATCATAACGAGCAAATATACGGCTATAATTCGAATCCTCAGCAATGGATAAGTCATACAGTGAATCAACGGTCAGAGCGTAATAATGAGCTATTTGCCCTGCATGTGTTTGATAGCAATGGTATTGCCTCATTATCTGAATGCTCTCGCCTAAGAGGTTTTCAATAGCGATTACCTCGGGATCATTGACATCAAAGAAAAAGAACATTATTCAGGTTCTGACCGTGTTACGGCAATAAGCATTTTTTGCATACGATCAAGAGTCCCTTTCAGAACATTGATGCACTTTTCCGCAGTTTCGGCATCCTTGACCTTGATACTGTTGATCACATTCAGAGCTGCGTTAAATCCGTCGCCTGCAGTCTTTACATGTACTTTAAACAAGGCAACATCCTCCACGGTGTTGGAAGCGGCTTTCTTTCGCAGCTGATCCAGCTCCTCCTGTACTTCTGGCGGTGTAGCATAGATAGTCTCGGTTGCAGTTGACACTTCTAATGGCTTCGCCTTCAGATCCTCTTCTAGCTCCTTGACACGCTTCTGAGATTCAATCAATTGTTCATCTGACTTGGACAGGTTTGCCCGGAGCTGTTCAGCGGCTTCCTCTGCTTCAGCAGCTGCACCTTCATCACCAGCGGCAGAAGCGGCTTGTGCAGCGTCAAGCTGTTCCTGCAGGCGCTGGACAATGGCAGCATGGTCCTTCTGCTGGGTCTCTAGCTTCTCCTTGGCTTTCCGTTCCATATCGGCTGCTTTTTCTGCCTTCTCCTTGGCCTTCTCGGCAGCTTCCCGCTCCTTTTCTGCCTGCTGCTTTTCCTTGATTGCTGCCTGTAGCTCCCGTGTAGTCATTTCAGACACATTATTTTCAATAACGAAGGTTTCCCGCTCCTCGTCCGAAACACCGAGCAAGGCGACTGCCTGTGTATACGTCAAATTCGCAAACGCTTGGGAATTTGTGTTGTCTCCAAAAAGGCTAAGCTGATCGGAACCGTATTTATCAAAAATGTTCATGAGGTTGTTGGCTGTGCTCTGCTTGTAATCAACCGAATCAGCCAGCCAATTGCCCCACTCTCCATGCGGAAGCATTGACTTAGCTTCTGTCAGCCTTCTGCCGATCTCTACACTGGCGGAAAGGAGAATACGTTGAGCCTGATCCCGAATACTGTTGATCTCAATGGCAATGACTTCCGGTGTTCTCATGGTTACTTGACTCATACTGCTACCCCCTGCGGTTTGTTTGAATTTTTGGCCTTTCTCTTACCCTTAACGAGCTTTTCAGCTTTAAAAGCATCTATGAGTTCTATCAAATCTCCGCTCATGCGAAGGTTTTTATAACCGTACACTTGCTTTACTTGTCCATCCTTCAGTTCCAATGTGAAAAATGGTGTATCTTGATCAGCGTATTTGCGAATCATCAGGATACTTGTTTCCCCCTTGGCATGACGCTGCGCATAACTGCCAACACAGTGGCTCAAAACCTTTCCCTCATCAATAATCTCTTGACCCGATTGAGCAGGACGAATGATGTAATCCCTCCAAGCAAACCGATAAATTTCCAGTTCCTGTGCCCGTTGGGCAATTCGCCGCTTTTCAATTTCCGACATTTGGATTTTGACCTGAGACATGGTGCTCTCATGTGCGGTAGCGAGATTGTGGGGAAACACGATTTCCAACCGCTTTAAGTCAAACCCCAATGTCTTACACTCTTCCATGTAATCCTTCCACATCGTCACGACACTAGTTTGGTCATAGAAGACTCGACGATTTTTTTTGAATTGTTTCTCGATGTATCTAGCGCACGCCCTTACATTTTGAAATTTAAACATTGGTTTCATTTGGGAAAAATACGGATTCACGTTCGTTGCAATACGCTTCAGTTCTTCAAAATCGGGACGATTGCTGTCATTCAGAGTCAACTGGTAGAGCCGTAACATGAGCGCCCCTATTCCGTCCCGCTCCAGAATGGTCGATTTATTGCTGATGAACTGCTTTAGATCCTTTTTGCGGAGCCGTAATACCTCTTCTATGGTTTTGCCGCTCCATTTGATGGCATCATAGGTGCGATTATCTTCCAGCTTCGCCCAGACAAAATACTCATATTTCAACTTTGTCAGGTATTCAATGCATGGATACTTTGTATACAGCCCGAAAAATTTTGTCATATCGCTGTTGCTGCCGTCGTAATAATTCTCCCAGGTGCTATATTGCATAGGCGTACCGATTACAGCAGCCTTAATACTTTCTAACGAGCAGTAACAAGGTACTCCATTCTTGTAAAGGGGGTACTCTGAAACGACATTGTCTCGCTTGTACCATGTAGTTTCACTGTAATAGCCTGTATAGTACATGGCGCTTTCACCATTCATCTTGAAAACATAACTACATGATGCCTTATAGAAGGTTGTAACGTTCTTATAATCGCCGCTATAGTCACGCCTAACATAAAACCCCACTGCCGTCATTACTTGAGGATCAATGATAGATTTCTCATAGAAAACAACATAAGCCTTGTCCTGCAAGTACTTGCGGCCTACATGGCTCTTCTTTACCGTGCATTGGGAATTACAGTGGGGACAAACCGCTTTATAAGAATGCTTTAAAGGTTCTTCCGGACGATGGTTCCGGTTACAGTGAGTGCAATACGCATACTGAACGCGCATCACATTCTGAATGAATAAATAACGACTATGAAGCAGGACATTGTTTTCAACATAATCAATCATTTCTTTGCTGATTGGTCCGAAATGTGCCTTGTGCGCTTCTAATCCAGTATCCATTCTCTCAGTCCCCCTCTACAGATCGCCAAACAGATCATCAACAGAAATCCCAAACGTTGGTGGTGAAGTCACCGGAGCGGGTGGCGGCACAGGAGCTGCCTGAGCCAGTGCTACTGCAGGAGCGGGAATTGTTCCGGTAAATCCGAAATACTTCAACGCAATGGCATAACCCTCTTCATCCGTCAGCATTGCCATGCCATCAAATTTGTTCTTGGAAGCTTCAGTTTTCATTGCAGTTAACGCTCCCGTAATGGTCTTACCTTCAGCAAGCACCTTCTCAGCTGCAGCAGGATTGATCTCCAACACCTTGAGCAGATGTTCTCCAACCACTTTCACATAGGGGTTCTTCGACGCTTCCATTTCCGTTCTAAGCTTATTTACTGCTTGTTCCATCCCCTTGACCTCCCATACCCACGGCTTTACCGTGTGTAAATTGAGTTTTGCGCCACATATGCGGCATTCGCGAACCATCGTATGATCTATAATTTGCAGCTTCCCGTTTGTGGAAGCACAACAGAAGCAGAATCCGGGTATCTCCCGTAAAGGTATGAGTACAGTTTTCTCAGAACATTGCGGACATTTATCAACGGGGTTTTTAGCCTTCTTATCCCGCTGGGGCTTACCTTCCCAGCCACAGATGCAGCGGTGCATCCCAGGAGCGCGTGAAAGGTAGCTCATCGGTTATTGAATGCCTCCTTTTCCTGAAGTTTTGCAGCCTTCAGATCCGCTGCCTTCTTCATCATGGCATCAAATTCCGATGTTGTAGGCGTTCCGGCCGTCCCATCATCCTTTGAAATCGGGATCTCTTGCTTTTGATTACCGTAACCTCGGCCCCCGCCGCCGGAACCCTTATTGGACGTAGATGTTTTACCAGAGCGCATTTCAACAAGCAACGTCGTCCATTTATCCCGAAATGTACTTGCACTTAACACATTTTTGCGCCAAAATTCATGCTTTGGCAGCCAGTCCATTACATCCATGATCAGACGCTTGTCAGATTGCTTGTCCAGCTCTACCAACTTCCGGAAATCGTCCGCCCACGTCTGCATGTTCGCTTTCGGTACCAGATCATCTACTTCTAACACTTTTGCCAGCTCGTCAAGCTTACTTTTGAAGTACACGGCCATTTTCATGTACGGGCTGTCCGGTTCGTAGACGGGTTTTTGCCGCCCTTTTGAACCATTTTTCCCGCTTGTAGGCGGCTCGTTCGTCGCTTTCGATTCGTCGGCGGACTGTTCGGATTTCGTTTTTTGATTTTGATTTGGCTTTTGATCTGGATCTGCATCACCGTTTATATTTAAATCTTTATTTATATCTAGTTCTTTATCTAAATCTAAATCTTTATCTATAGAGTGGACTTCTGATGGAACTCCTTTGGATTTCCCTGAACTGTCCGGTGGATGTCCGGTGGACGTCCCTTGGACATCCGAAAGACCTTCCTTCTTTAGTCGTTTCTTTTCCCGGGCATCTGCCTTACGGTCAGCATCCTTTTTCTTGGACTCAATAATCTGTCCACCGATTTTGTACCAGTTAGCAATCTCATGCCCCGACTGGGTTTGAACGACATACCCAGCATCAATTAGCGCCTTAAAGAGCACATTTGGATCACCCTGGAATTTAACTGCATCTGCTATGTCTATTGCATTAAACTTGCTAATGTCTCCATCCTGTGCCCAATCCAAAACCCACCACCAAAGCATGTGCAAGGTGCCCACAGCTGATGGAGTATCAAGACCCGTTGCCCTACAAAATCGGTTCGTAATAGGGTCTCGATCAGTAGCTTGATAGCTTTTAATCCATAATCTTGATGCCTCTACTGACTCTTTCAATTGGTGTTCACCGCCTCCTGCACGGACCATACATGGACAGACAACGGACGTCCGCGCGTTGTCCCGTTGTTATCCGATGGAAGTCCGTAGGACGTCCGTCGGACACAATGCATGCCCTTATTTCCAATATTGCTGACCTTCTCCAGCCGTGTAGTAAAGGTAAAGCTCTGCCTGCTTCCGTGCCTTCCAGTCTCGCCCTTCAATGGTTTCATCTGCCCAATGATGGCAGCTGCCGTTATCATTACGGGGACCACACAAGATAACCACATTCCATGGAGCCCGGCCTGTTCCGTATTGAGATGCATTAAGCATATGGCACCGTTCAAATCGAAATCTTGGCACGCTGCAGCCGCAATGCTCACAGACGGTATACCCTTCCTCGCTTGCCCGACGGTATATCTCTTTGTCTACCTTAGCTGTAATGGCTGTCTCCTGGCCCTGCTTACGCTTAGCACGCTTATATTCCGGTTTGGGAACCGGACGAAAATCAAAGCTACCCATTAGCCATACCTCCTGTTTGCATATCAATTCGGACACGCATTCTAAGTTCGTATATTTTTTCTTTTACGGATTCCCTTTCATTACGCCAGAACATTTTCTGTTCGTAGGCCTCAGCCTCAAGATTGCGAAGTTCCATTGTGGCCAGTTCAGCTGTCAAGATTTTATCGCCCTTTTTTGCCTGCGATTTGGCCAGTGTAAATGTGTTCTGCCGCAGGGTATAAATTTTTTCGTAGTCCCCGTCCATCTGTGCAGAAATCCGCCCCATAAGGTCATAAGAAGCCGTTAAGAGACGGACAATCTCAACCATTGCACCTGGTGCATCTTCATCGTATGCCTTCGCCTGATCCCGCAGTTTGTTGCTTTGTTCGATGTGCCAGTCTAATTCTTCATCCTTCATAGCTTCCTCGCTTTCCCAACCATTGGACGCTGTGGAGTATCTTTATGAATAGATCTACGGTCCACCTTGGCCAGTGCGGCTTTTGCTTTGTCGATCTTAAAATTAATCGCCGTAGATGGTTTACTTTGATTCAAAGGATAAGCTGATTGATCGAGATAAAGATCGCGAAGCTTCTTACGAAGTTCCGTCCGCTCCGCAGATCGCACTCTCTTTGCCATTGCCAACACCTCCCGGCAGTGGTATTCTTGTCTTAATTGTTATTTTCCAACTAAGTGACGGCTGTCCGGCTCCTACCCCGGATGGCCGTTTTTCGTATACCTGGTTAAGTAATTCTCGATAGAAACGATATCCCTTTGTGGCGTTTTCAGCTGCTTGGCTTAATCCTTCTGCTTCTGCCTGATCGCGAAGTGTCAGGTACATAGCACATACATTTCGTAGCATGTTGACCGTAAGTTTCAAAAGTAATACCTCCTATGAATAGATTGTTTATACGATGTTTTGATGGATATAAGTTAGCTCGAAATGAGCTCAGTCTCGTATTGCAAAAGCCATTCTCGTTTGATTTTCCAGTGATTTCCCTGTTTATAGGCCCTCAATTTGCCTGATTTAATGCGATTGATTACGGTATATATGCTTACGTTCAAGTAAGCGGCAGCTTCGAGCACATCAATCGTAGGTCTTAAATTGTCTGTCGCGTTCATTTTCTCACCGCCGTTTCATCTACTTGTAAGAAAAAGTCAACAGTTACATCAAAATAGTCTGCTAATATTTTCAGCTTATCTGTTTTTGGTTTGTAGTTACCTTGCTTCCAATTTGTTAAAGTTGCTGTCGAAACTCCTGTATCTTTTGCAACCTGATATGGTGTCTTACCAGATTTCTTTAACAACTCAAGAAATTTTTCATACACAATATATATCTCCTTCCAATAAAAGTATTGACTGATAGCTAAGATTTCTTATATAATCAAAGTACCACCTAAGTTAAATAAGTTTTCTAAGCTATCACCCGTTTTATTTAGCTCAGTTATCTAAGCTATGTTTGTATATTAGCATAGTTTTCTAAGCTGGTCAACGGTAAATAGCTTTGTTTTCTAACTTATTTTTCGTGAGATAAAGTGCGGAGGAAAACTATGTACGAAAAATTTGAAGATCTTTTAAATCAACATGGCATTACAGCATATCGAGTAGCCAAAGATACAGGGATCACTACAGCGACGCTCACTAGTTGGAAACAAGGAAAATACACTCCCAAACGTGAAAAGCTTCAAAAAATTGCCGATTATTTCGGAGTAACCGTTAATTACCTGATGGGAGTATCAGAGGAAAGTAAGGATCAGCAAGAGGACAAGCCTTATTATGCATTATCAGAAAAAGACGAGCGTGACATCGCCAAAGAATTGGAAAAGATGATGAACGATCTCAACAGCAATGCCTCTTTTGCTTTTATGGGAGAACCTATGGATGACGAGGATCGTGAATTATTAAGAATCTCACTCGAAAACACACTAAGGATGTCAAAGGAGATGGCAAAGAAAAAGTTCACTCCAAAAAAATTCAGAGATTAAGTTCTGGGAGAAAAGGCATGGGAAAACACATAATTAGAGAACTCATTCAAACCCATGGAACCAATAACCCATCAAGAATTGCATCTGAGAGAAGTATCGCGGTTCTATACGAAGAACTTGGAAAAGACACATGGGGATATTACACTTGCATTTGTAGAATACCTATAATTCATGTTAATTCTCATCTTCAGGGGTTCAATCAACCTTTCGCAGTTGCCCATGAATTAGGTCATCATTTCCTCCATCATGGTGTAAACACACCATTTCTAAGAGGAAATACTCTATTCTCTGTGGATAGGATAGAAAGGGAAGCCAATCAATTTGCCTTGCATCTATTAGTTGGAGACTTGACCCCCGAACAAAACGAGACAAAATATCACTTTTTAATGCGTTGCGGAATTCCAGAACAATTTCATATCTTCTACTAACCTCCATGCTTCACAGCTGAAAGGCTGTTTACATATATCAAAAAACAGAACACTTGTTCTGAGAAAGGAATAATAAGGATGATAAAGAAACAGAACACCAAAAGAAAGTTACCGAAAAATATCCGTGAGCGCAATGGTAAGTACACTTATCGTTATTACATTCCTACCACTGTCATTGAAGATGGAGTCGAAAAGAAAATCAGTAAGGAAACAGAATCTCCTCGATTTGACACTTTACAGGAAGCTAAAGATTTTGGAACTTTGCTAGAAGCTCGAAAGTTACAAAAAGGCCTCCCTTCTGGGTATAACATTACCGTGAGTTCATGGGGGAAAGTATGGATAGAAGAATACAAGCTTGAAAGGGAACCTACAGGAAATACAATTAAATCTAGACAATACGGATTAAAAATGATTAATGAGAAATTTGGTGGATTTCTTATTTCTGAGGTCACACCCAGTGCCTATCAACAATTTTTGTACGAATTAAAGAAAAGAGGGCTTAGTCGTAGCACCATCACCACTGCTCATACTGCTGGAAGCTTGATGTTCGAACATGCTAAGAGAGGAGGACTGCTTCAATCAGATCCTACAGCAGAAGCTATAATCCCCAAAGAGCGTCAGCAAGCACGAAGACCTGGAGAAAAAAGACAAGTCCTTCCCAAATTTCTTGAGAAGGACGAGTTAAAAGCATTTCTTCAATTATGTAGATTTGTTCTTACCACCAATATATGGGCATTGTTCGTAGTTTTGGCTTATACAGGCCTTAGAATCAGTGAAGCTGCCGGCTTACAGTGGGAGGACATCGACATGAAGAAAAGAACGATAGATGTAAACAAGCAGCTTTACGGTACGAGTGTTCAGAACTACTCTTTCATCCCACCTAAGAACGAACAAAGCGAACGGTTAGTAAGCTTTGGTGAAACTGTGGTCAAAGCCCTTGAACTATTGAAAGAATGGCAAAATGAAGAAAAATTGTCCGCCAAACACTTTAACCCGAATGATAATTTTGTATTCTGGTGTCCAACTTTACCAGGTTACCCAATCTCAATCACTAGTGTTGGCAAGATTATGAGCAAAGTGTTGGAGAAAGCAAATCTAATGACTAATCTAACGCCGCACAGTCTTCGTCACACTCACGTATCACTCCTTGCGTCCAATCCACGGGTAGGCCTGCCAGAAATTCAGGCTCGAATTGGACACAAGAGCAATTCTAAGGTCACAGAGCTGATCTATCTCCACGTTACTAAACAGCGTCAATATGAAATCGCTGATGATTTTGAATGGGCAATAAATAATTAAAAACAAACACGTTACGGGTAATATGCGGGTAACGGTTTGCGAAAAAGCTTAATATCGCCTTGAAAGACGCGGGTTTTCTGATACCCGTTAAATATAGAACATATAGTTGTCCGCCAAGCTCTCTTCTTTATAATTAATCAAGTCATGAAGAGTCGTGGAATCTAGCACGTCGGCGATGCTATCGCGAATACGCAGCCATAAATCGCGTTTTGCTGCATCATCTTCTTCAGTAAAATCCACTGGAGAGATTGGGCCCTCTAGCACACGAATGATGTCACCCGCTGTGATAGCACTAGCCTCACGTGATAAAATGTATCCACCGTATGCACCACGAATACTTTTTACCAGTCCTGCGTTACGCAGAGGAGCAATTAGCTGCTCCAGATAGTGTTCAGAAAGTCCATTTTTCTCAGCGATGCTCTTAAGTGAGGTCGGTCCTTCACCAAATTTCAGTGCAAGCTCCATCATAATTGTTAGTCCGTAACGTCCTTTGGTTGATATTTTCAAAGGGGCACCTCTTTCGGTTTAGTGTCTAGTTATTGTATACTATTGATTCGGTAAGTCATGCGTTTGTCATATCAAGGTATTCCGATGATTACTCTTAGTTTATGTTATCATATTCGAAGTCACAAATGAAATGGTAAACGAAACATTTTGCAAGAATGTTCACCCCTGGTGGACATTTTTCTATTCTCAGCCTCTTATTTTAGGCTTTACAGTAGACAGGTATGTTATAATACATTTTGAGCCGGGTGTTCCATGAATGACCGGTATTTTGGGTACAGAAATGGTGATTACGATGACAAAAGCAAAACAAGACACCCGTGTCGTCGTCGGCATGTCCGGAGGGGTCGATTCCTCCGTCACGGCGCTTCTGCTCAAGCAGCAGGGCTATGACGTCATCGGCATCTTTATGAAAAATTGGGACGATACCGACGAATTCGGAGTATGTACGGCCGAAAGCGATGCAGAGGATGTTCGCCGTGTATGCGAGCAGATTGATATTCCTTACTATACCGTTAATTTCGAGAAGGAATACTTTGACAAAGTATTTTCTTATTTCCTCGATGAATATAAGGCCGGCCGGACGCCGAATCCAGACGTCATGTGCAACCGAGAGATCAAGTTCGGAGAATTCCTGAACAAAGCCCTTCAGCTTGGCGCCGATTATGTAGCGACTGGACATTATGCACGTGTTATAGAAGAAGATGGTGTGTACAAGCTACTCCGCGGTGTAGACAACAATAAAGACCAGACCTATTTCTTGAATGCGCTGGGACAGTATCAACTCTCTAAAGCAATGTTCCCGATTGGCCATCTTCCGAAACCGGAAGTTCGGAGAATTGCCGAAGAAGCCGGACTCTATACTGCCAAGAAAAAAGATAGCACAGGCGTTTGCTTCATCGGTGAGCGTAACTTCCGTGAATTCCTCAGCCAGTATCTTCCAGCACAATCTGGTGATATGGTAGATATAACAACTGGAGAAATCAAAGGCCGTCACGATGGACTTATGTACTATACATTAGGTCAACGCCAAGGTCTTGGCATTGGTGGCTCCGGTAACGGTGAACCTTGGTTTGTAGCCGAAAAAGACCTTAGCCGCAATATCCTTTATGTAGTTCAAGGAGACAAGCACCACAGCCTGTACTCCACTAGTCTGATTGCCTCCGGTGTAAACTGGATAAACGGGCAAGAGCTAGGTCTTGAGCCGCTAAAATGCACCGCCAAATTCCGCTATCGCCAGCCTGATCAAGGCGTGACCCTTACAGCACGGGAAGACGGAACGATAAACGTAGACTTTGATGTTCCACAAAAAGCAATAACACCTGGCCAAGCCGTTGTCTTCTATCTCGGTGAGCAATGTCTCGGTGGCGGAACGATAGAATATGCCGAGAAGGTTGTTCCTTCAGCGCAAGCTTAAGTGTATTCTATAACTTACAACATTAACTCTACTATACGAAAACACAAGAAATAGCTGTATTTTATACAGCTATTTTTTGTGTTCAGAATCCCTTTCGATTTAGTTGTAGTATGTACAGTTAAAATCACCTAATATCCCTGATTAGTCTATATATCTGGAAAATAGATGTATGAAATGCAGTTATATTACCTTTGCAGCTCTAGAGTGAGTTTTTAGTTGCATGAAATACAATTAACCGACTTTGAAGCGAATAATAACCAAATGAGCGATTCAAATAGAAACAAACAGCAGTTCAGGAAGCTCTTCCTGAACTGCTGTTTGTTATTTCTATTTACTGAGCTACTGCAGCTTTATCCGCAGAAACCGCTATGTCATTATAGTAAAGCCCAGTTCCATCACCAATCGCATAATTCAGGACACGGTTATTAACCGGGACTACTACTGCACGATAAAGTGTTGGGAATACTGGAATTTCGTTTACCATGAGCTGTTGCCACTCTTTATAGATCTCTTTACGTTTGTCTACATCAAATGCAGCCTCGGAAACCCCTTCGGCGAGCAAACGATCATTCTCTGCACTTGCATAACGAGGGAAGTTATAGATTGCATCTTTGCCGTATAGACCTGTTGGGTCAACATCAATGCCTACACCCCAAGCGCCTTGATAAACGTCAACTGTAGGATCATCCTCACCATTTTGACCTATGCGATCATAGAAGGTATTAAACTCTACCATTTCCAAAGTTACATTCAGACCAATCGCTTTCCAGGATTGTACATAATATTGAGCCAGCGGTTCTGCAATGTCTCCGCCAGTCATTGAAATGAAATTAATCTTCAGCTCGCTGCCATCCGGATTCGTTCTAAATTCACCATTAAGCTTATAACCTGCATCATCCAAAATTTTCTTGGCGGCTTCTTGATCGTAAGCTACGCCCGGATTGGTAGCATCATGGAATTCCGGATGGGAAGGCGGAATTAAAGTTGTCGCATTCCAGCGAAGACCATTATAGAATTTCTTACCCACTGTATCATTGTCTACAGCAGCCCACATGGCTTTACGCAGGTTCACATCCGCCATTTTAGCTTTAGGATCGGTAGCAACGACTTTTTTCTCTGCATCCCATTTCCCCAGCTTAAATCCAATATACGTATAAGCACGGTCAATCGCACCCAGGAATTCAACGTTTGACATTTTTGCATTATCCGGGAATTGATCAACAGGGAAGGAATCCACTAAGTCAACTCCACCAGATTTCAATTCTTGCACAATCGTTGTAGGGTTGATTACCTTCAGAATTACCTTATCCAGTTTAGGAGCTCCACGCCAGTAATCGTCATTTTTAACGAATACTACAGATTCACCAGGAACAATGCTTTCCACTTTGAAAGCTCCAAAGCCAATCGGCTTTTGACGTAATTCAGGAGAAGAGGAAATTTTAGCAACATCCATGCCACCAAAGATATGTTTAGCTAACGGATAAATCCATACCCCACCTGTTAACAGAGAAGGTGTAGATTTCAGGTAAGTAATTTGCAGTTTCTTATCACCCAGTACCTTAATTCCAGAAATGGTCTTGGCCTTACCGGAGTGGTACTCATCCATACCTTCAATATTTGTAAAGTCAGAACCATAACGTGGTCCATCATATTTCGGATTACCAATAACCTCATGCGCGAACAGCCAATCTTCTGCTGTTACTGGCTTGCCGTCCTGCCAGTTCACATTGTCGCGAATTGTAAAGGTAAAGGTACGTCCATCCTCCGAGACTTCATACGTTGCTGCACCATCATTTGTATATACATAGTCTTTATCCCATGTTAACAAGCCTTCATCAAACCAATTCAACACTTGTGCATCCGGATCTCCGGAATAGAAGTTCCAGTTCAAAGTACCTTCAAATGGACTGTCGGAAACGAGTCCAAAAGTAATCGAGCCTCCATCAATAGCTTCGCCTTGATTTGTCTTAACATTACTGAAATCTTTAATGTTATAAAGTCCGTCTTCTGCTTCTGGTGCTGTAGTAGCCTCTGCGGTTTCCGCAGGAGCACTGGCACTTGGTGCTGCTGTTGACTCAGCCGCTCCGTTGTTGTTCTTGGAGCCACAGGCTGCAAGGGCGAACAACATTACAAACATTAATGAAACTAATAGTGCCTTTGAACGGATGGGTTTTCTCATTTAATCATTTCCTCCCTTATTATCCTTTTCTTTGTCTTGCGTCGGTCGCACGTTTGAGCGCTTGACCCACATTATTTATACTCAACATCAACACCAAGATCAGCACTGATGCGGGTAACCAGATCCACCATCTGAACTCAAGTGTCTGCGGATTTCTCGCATAGCTCACTAGAGTGCCCAGACTGGGTGTACTTTCCGGAAAACCAAAACCTAGAAAGGATAGGCCTGATTCCAATCCAATATTAGCTGCCAAATTCAAAGTCATCGTGACGATAATGATTGAGCTTAAGTTCGGCAGCACTTGTAAGAACATAATTTTAAGATTGGAGGAACCTAATGTCTTAGATGCCTGAACGTAATCGAGTTCCTTCTCTTGTAACGTCTTGGAACGTATTAACCTGGCAATCCCCATCCATAAAAAGGCAGTCATGATAAAGGAGAAGGTTAACGTATTGTATTTAGGAACTGCACTTACAAAAGCTATAACAATCATTAGAAAGGGGAGAATCATGAAGAAATCTACAACACGCATCGAAATATTATCTATCGTTCCCCCAAAGTATCCAGAGAACAAGCCTACTAGAATCCCGATGATTCCCGTAAAAAAAGTAACCATAAATGCAATCGACATGGAATTTCGTGTGCCTATAATTAATTGACCGAATACATCCCGCCCTCCATAATCGGTCCCTAGCCAGTGTACAGCCGAAGGCTTCTCATACAGTGCGAACAAGTCAACCGTAACAATCTCTTTTTGATCTAAAAATAGGGAAATCCCATAAACGGCGGCAATAATCGTAAATAGGAAAATCAGTGAGACCAAAGCCAGTTTATCCCGCACGATCTCACGCCAAACAATCCTGAAGCCTGATGGACTTTTATCTGTTTCCTGCAGCAGAGCTAGCTCTGCGCTTGTCTTTACCATTTTATTCACCTCAAAGTGTTCATCTTCTTATTTAATCCGGATACGCGGATCTACGATACTTAAGATAATGTCTGATAACAACGCACCGACGATGGCAGCAATCCCATATAGAAGAACGAGAGCCGTTACTACGCTGAAATCCCGAATTGTTATCGAACTGAGGAACAACATACCCATACCCGGATAACTAAAGATACTTTCAACGAACACCGTTCCGCCGATCAGTCCAGTAATCTCATATCCGAAAAATGCAGCAATTGGCAGTAAGGAATTTCTCAATATATGTCGATTGTAGACGCGTGACTCTGAAGCACCTTTTGCTCTTGCTGTGAGGATGAAATCCTTTTGCTTCGTATCAATAATCTCATTTCGCAAATATTGTACCGTTCCTACCGTTGCAATCAGCGCCATTGATAACGCGGGCAGTAGCAGATGATAGAATTTACTCCAGAAGTGGCTTAGCGTACCCGGAACTTCTCCAGGACTAACACTGCCGCTAGTAGGAAACCAATGAAGATGAAACCCGAAGACCCATACCATTAAGAGGGCGAAAATAAACAATGGTGCGGCAAAGCCAATATAGGTGTATCCAGTAATGAGGCGATCCAGCCATGAATCGTTATAACGACCACTAGTAATACCAAGCGGAATAGCAATAAGGTATGTAAGGATCAGCGTGACAATCGCCAGCCAAAGTGTATTCATGAGGCGTTGACCGATAAGCTCTGATACAGGCATTTTGAAACGGAAGGATTGACCAAAATCCCCTTGAATCGCTTTAGTGATCCAATCCCAGTACTGGATGTACCACGGATCATTTAAGCCTAGTTTTTCTCTCATCGCATCGATGGCCGCAGGATCAATATTTGGATCAAGCATCCCTGATAACGCATCTCCCGGCATCGCCTTCGCCATTAGAAAAACAAGAATACTTAATAGAAATATTTGAGGAATCATAATAAGAATTCTACGAACAATAATCTTCCACATATATCTCAACCTTTCTCAGGCAAGGCTACCAGATGAGTCTCGGAAATGGATTTCAATGGATAAGGCATGCCTTGTTCATCAAAATAATTCCGGTGCGCTTGTTCATATTCCTGACTTACTGATTTTCTAAACTCCGTCTGCTTCTCTCTTTGCTTAGGATCAATATCAGGAATCGCAGCAATTAGACGTTTAGTATAAATATGGCGAGGATTGTCAAAAATATCTTTAGCAGTCCCTTGCTCTACATGTCGTCCTTTATACATAATTCCGATGTGATCGCACATATGCCTGATGATTCCGAGATCATGGCTGATAAATAGGAAGGTAAGATTCAGCTCTTTTTGTATATCCTGCATAAAATTGAGTACCTGTGCCTGTACAGAAACATCCAGCGCCGAGACAGGTTCATCCGCAATAATCAACTTCGGTTTGAGCGCAATAGCTCTTGCGATACCGATCCGCTGCCGTTGACCGCCTGAGAATTCATGCGGATATTTAAGAATATTCTCAGGGCTTAATCCAACCTGCAACAGCAACTCCTGCACACGTCTTTTTTCTTCCCCCGGAGACATCTTTTCGAAATTACGTAAGGGTTCGGCAATAATATCCAGCACTCGTTTCTTAGGATTCAAGGAAGAGTACGGATCCTGAAAGATCATCTGAATGTCCTTGCGGATATTTTTTTGCTTACGTACACCCTTTGAAGCCAAATCCTGTCCTTCAAAAATCACACTGCCGCTAGTAATAGAATTGAGGCCGATAATTGCACGGCCTGTGGTTGTCTTCCCAGATCCGGATTCACCAACCAAGCCGTAGGTTTTGCCTGCTTCAATAGTAAAACTAACATTATCAACTGCCTTGACTACGCCAATTTCCCTTCGAAAAACGCCGCCGTGGATTGGAAAATGAACTGCTAAATTTTTAACCTCAAGAAGTCCCATTGTAGATTGCCTCCTCGTTAGTATCAGGGAAATGAAAGTTATTATGGCAGGTGCAGCGAACAAAATGCCCAGGGCCTACTTCATGCAGCTGCGGATTTTCCTCATGCTCCCATTCCGGAATCCAAGGCGTTCGGGCCGCGAAACGGCATCCTTTACGCGGAAGATTCTGTAATGGTGGAACAATCCCCTGAATCACGTGAAGTCTAGATTTCTCTTCTTTAACGGTTGGTATGGAGTTCAACAATGATCTTGTATACGGATGCTTCGGATTAGACGTTAACGTATAAATATCTGCGATTTCTACGATTTGCCCCGCGTATATTACCGCAACCCGGTCAGCCATTTCACTCACAACCCCTAGATCATGGGTAATTAAGATAATGCCTGCTTGCATATCGTTTTTTAATTTTTTTATAAGTTCAAGAATTTGCAATTGGATGGTTACATCTAGTGCCGTAGTCGGCTCATCGGCGATCAAAAGCTTGGGGCCATTGGCAATCGCTATAGCAATCACAACCCTCTGCCTCATGCCACCAGATAATTCGTGGGGGTACTGCTGATATGTATGTTCGGGACGGGAGATTCCAACCTTGGTCAAAAGATCAATGACCTTCTCTTTTCTTTGCTTCTTCGAAAGCTTGGAATCATGTAGGATGAGTACTTCTTCAATCTGCGAACCGATAATCATGAGCGGATTTAATGCGGATAAAGGATCTTGAAAAATCATAGACATTTCTTGACCGCGCAGCTTGTTGAGCGCAGCAGGAGACATAGTAACGATATCCTGACCTTTGTATTTGATTTGCCCGTCTATTTTAGCCCTTGTGTGCAATCCCATAATTGAAAAGGCCAGCGCACTTTTTCCAGAACCGGACTCTCCAACAATAGCAAGTATTTCATTTTTACGAACAGACAGGGTAACATCATCTACTGCAGCATAATAGTCATCTTCGATCCTGAACGATGTCGACAAATTTTTGATTTCTAGTAATTTTTCGCTCAAATTAATCCCCCTATCGGCAAGAATTCCAAAATTCACACAATGAAATATTATGTAAATTTTGATATAAACAGCATTCTTTTCATGAAACATATCAAAACATTGACTGTTATGATTA
>NZ_CDRJTB010000090.1:0-22155 GCF_976954365.1 Paenibacillus sp. Marseille-Q9583 | reverse complement strand
GATGCCTGTAGTACAGCTTGAACATATATGCAGAGTGATAGAAAAGGTGATTTTTTTTTTTTTTTTCAAGCAGAAGACGGCATACGAGATAGGAGTCCGTCTCGTGGGCTCGGAGATGAGTATAAGAGAAAGTATTTTAACTAATATACGATCCTTAAGTTTAGCTACTACTAAGCATCGATGGACATTGAGGAAGGTGTACCTATGATTAAACCAGATATTATTTCTATCCTACAAAATAAAATTACTCGAATTCCTTTAGAAAACAGTACAAATATATTAGTTGGACCGATTACTTTACCCGTGAATTTAGACGGAGAGACTGTTACTTTTAAATGGTACAACTGGCTGAACACTACGGATGCAGAGCTTCTTAGTGATAATAGTGAAGGAACAGCCGCTTTGATTTCAAAGTTACCATCCATGAGCCTCGCAGATGGTCAGCAATCCAGTGTTTTAGTATATGGTGATTTCGAAGGCTCAGATGAAGCATTGATTCGGATGCACAGCATTTGTCATACCGGCGATATTTTTGGCAGCAAACGTTGTGATTGTGGCTTCCAACTGCACCAGTCCATGAAAATGATCGTAGAGCACGGTTCAGGTGCGTTATTCTATCTTGCTAACCATGAAGGTAGAGGCATTGGACTGTTTAGCAAATCTTTAGCGTATCTTTTACAAGAAGAAGGATACGATACAGTTGAGGCTAATTTAGAGCTGGGTTTTTCTGATGATTCAAGAAATTATGAAGAAGCGATTAGCGTTCTACAACATCTACGTCATAAACCAGTCACGTTAATTACGAACAATCCGAAGAAACTGGAAGCTCTCAAGACTGCAGGTATGAATGCTGTGAAAAGAGTACCGCTGTGGGGAGATGTATCTTCTTTTAACGAGAAATACTTACGCACCAAAGTGGCTCGTTCAGGACATTTAGAGGCAGTGAAAGAAGCGAATCCAATTGTAGGAAGACTGGCTAAGTAAAAATTGAGGTAGTGCTTTTGCACTTCTTCAATTATAATGGGTTACTGGAACCCAACTTTAAGCTTAGTGAGGTACAATATGACTGCTATTCAAGTACAAGACTTACGCAAAACATTCAAAGTACAAAAAAACCGCGAAGGTCTCAAAGGGGCCTTCGCTGATTTGTTTAAAAGGGAGTATACGGAAGTAACTGCTGTGAAGGATATTTCCTTTTCCATTCCCGAAGGTGAGATTTGTGGTTATATCGGCGAGAACGGTGCTGGGAAATCAACCACGATCAAAATGCTCACGGGTATTCTCGTACCCACTTCAGGAAATCTAACGGTGGGTGGTTATGTTCCTTATTTGGAGCGCGAGAAATTCGTAAAGAATATCGGTGTGGTGTTCGGGCAACGCAGCCAGCTATGGTGGGACATTGGGGTCATTGAATCCTTCCAGCTGCTGCGCAAGGTATACCGGGTATCTGAACAAGACTTCAAGAAACGGCTGGATGAATTGGTCGAACGATTGCAGTTGCAAGAACTACTGAATCGTCCTGTTCGTAAGCTCAGTCTCGGTCAGCGGATGCGTTGTGAATTAGTCGCAGCATTACTTCATAACCCTTCGATTGTATTTCTGGACGAGCCAACCATTGGTTTAGACATTGTGGTGAAGTCAGAGATCCGTGAATTCCTTAAAGATATGAACCGTGAGCATGGAACAACCATACTGTTGACTACACATGACCTGCAAGATATTGAAGCCCTTTGCTCGCGGGTGATTATGCTTGACGATGGTCGAATTATTTATGACGGCGGACTTGAAGATCTGAAACAGCGCTGGGGAACCGGACGTGAAGTTCAATTTCAATTCGGAAATGCAACGAAACGGCAATTGCTTGAGCTTTGGACTGAAGGGATGCCGGTTACTTGGTCTGCAGAGAACGATCTTGGAGCATCGGTTTGGATACCGCTGGATATAAATGTATCGGATGTTTTGGGACGGGTAGTAGGGAAAGCCGACATTACTGATATCAAAATCATTGAGACGAATACAGACGATATTGTTCGCAGTATTTATCAATCCGGGTCTGCGGATAAACCAGAGAAACAAGCTGCCGCTCTGAAGGACGAAAGAGAGGCTTTACATGTCTGATAAGCTTAATGCTGCAACAGCTATGTCCTCGTCCTCAGGAGGTTCGTCTTCAGGTGGTCCTCCAGAGAATAGTCGTAGATTACTATTTGGGGCGTACTTAGATTTTATACGGATCCGGTTCCTTACCATGCTTGCTTATCGGATTAACTACTACTCAGGTATTCTTATCTATTCACTGAATATTGGGGTTAACTATTTCACTTGGATGGCCATCTATGGTAATGGGGATTCACTTGGTGGCTTTACCGCAACGCAAATGACATCATATGTTGCTGTGTCGTGGATGGCTCGCGCCTTTTATTTTAATAACCTAGACCGCGAGATCTCTACGGATATTCGTGATGGAAGTATCGCCATCCAGTTTATAAGGCCCTATAACTATGTCTTAGTCAAAATGATGCAAGGACTCGGAGAGGGAATGTTCCGCTTTCTCTTGTTTATGATTCCGGGTATGGCTATAGCGATGTTGTTGTTCCCGGTTCAATTACCAACAGCACCATCTGCTTGGGCGGGTTTTCTTGTAATGCTCTTTTTCAGCTTCTTGATTAATTCACAGATCAATATTATTACGGGGCTCTCGGCTTTCTTTGTTGAGAATAATGAGGGCATGATGCGTATGAAGCGGGTAATTGTTGATCTGTTCTCCGGTCTGATCGTGCCGATCAGTCTGTTTCCTGACTGGCTATCTTCTATACTTAAGGTGCTGCCGTTTCAGGCGATTACTTACTTGCCAGGTTCTGTATTTACAGGACGGGTGCAAGGGGTTGGGATTTGGAATGTACTGGGGATACAGATCGTATGGTTCCTGGCCTTACTGATTCCGATTGTCTGGTTATATCATGCGGCGCGGCAGCGTCTCTTCGTGCAGGGAGGTTGAGGAAACGTGTATTACCTTGGATTATTAATTGAATATATTAAAAACTATATGAAGTCCCGGCTCACCTATCGCGCCGATTTTTGGGTAGAGGTCGTATCAGATTTGCTCTTTCAGGCTACAAACTTTATCTTTATACTGGTAATCTTCATGCATACGGATAGCCTTGGCGGCTGGAATCAGAACGAAGTAGTGTTCGTCTATGGATTCTTTATGGTGCCTTTTGGGGTGTTTAGTTGTTTTGTAAATCTATGGGGATTCAGTGAGCGTTATATCGTCAAAGGTGAGATGGACCGTATTTTGACACGTCCGGCGCATAATCTGTTCCAGATTTTTTTGGAAAATGTTGATCCACCAGCACTAATGGGCTCATTCATAGGTATTATTATTATGGCCATCAGTGGCAGCAATCTGGGTCTTCCCTTTGAATGGTGGACGATACCGGCTCTGATCATTCTTACGTTAAGTGCCGTCGCCATATATACTGGTATTTATACAACATTGACTTCATTGTCTTTCTATTCCGATGCACCAACGGGTATTCTTCCTCTAATGTACAATATTCAAACCTATGGCCGTTATCCGGTAACGATTTACAATCGTGCTATTCAGGTACTTTTAACTTGGGTTATCCCGTTTGCATTCGTCGGAGTCTATCCAGCAGCGCTCTTCCTGCAGCGTGAAGAAATGACGAGCCTTGCGCTAATGACACCAGTTGTAGGTGCGATATTCCTTGGGATTGGTCTGTTAGCCTGGAGTTATGGCGTACGAAGATATAAAGGTGCGGGGTCTTAATTAAGCTAGTGTTTTGATAAGTTGGAAAGGCTACCTTCGGGTAGTCTTTTTTTCACTCCAAATTCATGAATATGCTAAAATTATTAATAACTACAATGGGGAGGAATCATAGATGAATGTGTTAGATACTTTACCAGCACCCGAATACTTAAATAAACTTTTAAAAATACTTGCTTCTCTAAATATTGTCTTATGTCCAGAGGAATGGCTTCGCTATCATAGTTTTGATTCTAAATTTGATAAGAATGTTTCTCTAGCATCGATCGATAATGGCTCAGGCGATAATTTGTTTATTATTTTTACACCTCAAGGAACGATAATAAAAGGATTTGATCATGAGTCCGAAGTAAGTCCATATGCGCGTGACGAACATGAAGTTTGGCCAGGAATCTATGAAGAGGTTCCAACCTCGCTATTGTCTTTACTGGAAGATGAGGCGATAGCTAAGGATGATGTTACTTTTTGTTTTTGGCGTGAAGATAATGACTTGACGTGGCAGAAGGGGAAGGTAGAGATTCCAGCGGGAACAGAAGATGGTTCGGACTTTTTGCTAGGAACTATTTTCCGCACAGCAGAGGATTTTGTGGAATTTGCCGAAGGTTATTTTGAACTTACACTCCCCTTAGAGATTGTTGCACAAGTTTATGAGGGGGCAGCCATTACGAAAGAGATGATCAAAGCGTTAAATCCCGATGGTGATATTGAGCAAATCCTTCAGGAGTTAGCAGAGCTAGACTCTTAGGTAATTATCGATTTTGAAAACAAAGGGGGATGCGGAATAAATAAAGGGCTGCCGATAGGCAGTCCTTTATTTATTGAACGGAAGTATTTCTTAATGAGGAGCAAAAATAGGAAATAAAAACAAAATACTTTCTCTTTATCAAAGTTTTATTTACATATATCATTTTACTAAAGATACAAGTGAGAAGGATAAAACTCTACATAATTCAAGCGATCTTAATAACTCTCAAAACAATTTTGTGAGTGTGAGTTAGATTCCAGAGAAAGAGTATTTGGAGTGGAAGTGTTAAAATGATGCTTTTCAAAGAGGGGAGTTTGTTATATGTTTGGAATTATGGCTATTTCCGGCCTGTCTTTTCTTCTAGTGGCGATGTTTACGCCGCTGTTGATCTGGACGCTACAAAGGCTGGGGCTAACGCAGCCGATTCGCTCCGAGTTACCAGCGGATCATCAGGCCAAACGTGGTACACCGCTCATGGCAGGGTTGGTCCTGTTTATCGGGATAGCGATCTCGTTACAGTTTCATCCCGGACCTCTAATGTTACTCTTATGCGTCACGTTTTTGTTGTTCAGCTCAGTCGGATTTCTGGATGATTTCAAAAAGGCTTTTTGGCAAAATCCGTCCGGCATAACCGGTCGCTCAAAACTAGTGTTACAATTTATTTTTACTGGAACCATTTTGTATGTATTGTTCCATTCGTTCGGCCTGACGAGCGATATTGAGTTATTTCAAGGGCGCTATTTGCAATTGCCTTTGTACCTTTATGTCGGAATCATTTTGCTGTTTGTGGTGGGCTCCGCAAATGCCATCAATTTTACGGACGGTCTTGATGGGCTACTGATCAATGTGGCCATTCCAACGTATTTTTTCTTTTTTATGATTTCGGACAAACCTGAAGTGCAGACATTTTCCCTTGTCATGATTGGCTGTCTGCTTGGGCTTTTCCTTTATAATATTTATCCGGCAAGAGCGTTCATGGGCGATACAGGTTCACTGGCGATTGGTGGCTCTCTTTCCATTTTGGCTGTCATTGAGAAGGTTGAGCTTTTGCTTCCAATTTTGTTTTTTGTCTATTTTGCGGAGCAGTTATCGGTCATTTTACAAGTTTGGTACTACAAACGAACAAAGCTGCGGCTGTTCCGAATGGCTCCGATCCATTTCCATTTCAGTTTAAAATACGGATGGAGCGAAAACAAAATCGTGATGATATTTGGTTTCATTTCGTGGATGTCCGTACTGCTTTGCTGGTTGATTTGGAAATATCTCATGCACTAAATAACTTTTATATTTACAAATCTATAAAAGTAGATATAATGAAATTCATGGAACCTTTAGTGATATTTAAAGCTTTGTCTAACGAGACACGTAGTCAAATTATGATGTGGTTAAAAACTCCGGAGGAATTCTTTGATGAGAAGCCTTATTTACAACAAGGCCTAAGTTTTCGAACTGGAATATGCGTGGGAGATATTCAAGCTAAAGCGGGACTTGCACAGTCTGTTATCTCGAGCTATTTATTGACTATGCAAAAAGCTGGTTTGTTGGAATCTGAGCGAATTGGGAAGTGGACGTACTATCGTCGGAATGAGAAGACAATTCAGGAATTTTCCGAGTATATTAAACAGAAACTATAAATGAGAGGAGGGAAGACTTTTTTTTGATAATACATATCTACAAATCTGTATATGTGAATATGAATGGAGGATTATTTTAAAAATGAAAAAGATTAACCCGTTGCTTATCATTATTCTGGCTTTAGGTGTATTTGGTATTATCACTACCGAAATGGGGATTATAGGTGTTCTACCGCAGATCACTCAAAAATTTAATATATCGACTTCACAGACTGGATGGCTTGTAAGTATATTTGCTTTAGTCGTTGCCATTTCTGGTCCATTTCTAACATTACTGGCTTCTGGTATTAATCGTAAAGTTATTCTATTAACGGCTGTACTTATTTTTGCAATTTCAAATGTTGTGTACGCTTATACAACTATGTTTGAAGTAATGCTGATTTTCCGTGTTATTCCTGCTATATTTCATCCCGTCTTTTTTTCAGTTGCTCTTGTGACCGCTGCTCAACTTGTCCCGCCAGAAAAGAGTACTAAAGCAGTTACAAAGGTTTTCGCCGGAATCACAGTCGGGTTTGCTTTTGGTGTGCCTTTGACTTCTTATCTCGCGGACAAAATATCTTTAGAGGTTGCTTTCCTGTTTGGTGCTGTTGTAAGTATAATTGCCTTTTTAGGGATACTCGCTTGGCTTCCTTCTATGCCTGTTAAAGAAAAAATGTCTTATGGCAAGCAGCTTGGGATATTACGCAAACCCCTATTATGGTTAAATATTGTGACAGTTATTTTTATCTTTGCAGCGATGTTTTCTGTATATAGTTACTTTGCTGAGTATCTTGGTCAAGTAACACATATGAATGGGTCATGGATTAGTATCATGTTAATGGCCTTTGGTATAGTCATGATTTTTGGGAATTTTTTATTTGGGGGCCTTTTACATAAAAGCATTCCAAAGACCGTCATCATGTTTCCTCTGTTATATGCGGTAACTTACTTCTTCGTTTATTATCTAGGATCTTATTTCATTCCAATGGTTATTATCATAATCATTTGGGGGGCAGTGCATTCCGGCGGACTCATTATCAGTCAAGCATGGTTAACGACCGAGACGAAAGAAGCTCCCGAATTCGGTAACAGCTTGTTTATTTCATTCTCCAATCTTGGAATTACAATAGGTACTTCTATCGGTGGTTGGTTTATTTCTCGCTCAGGTATACATGAACTCATTTGGATTGGGATTATTTTTTCCCTGCTTGCTTTCTTATCGATCATAATCAAAATAAAAATTTCTAACTTAAACGTAGCAGAAGCTAAACTGGGTGATTAACGGAGATTGAATTTATTAAAATAGCGATAGCCAAGTATCTATTTCTCCGGTACAAAGCTGTCGCTTTTTCTATTATTAAGGACTACAGACTTGTATTTTTCATTGTTTTGCTTTATTTTAATTAGACCCCATGAAGCTATTACATATGTAAAAGAAAGAGGTTTATCCATGAGTAAAACGTATCTAATAAAAATCTGCTTAGCCATCACCCTCATACTCGGAACAGCTACCGCTTGCACTTTCGCCGAGCAGTCTACTCCAGATCAAGCTCCATCTCCATCCAGTCCTAGCCCTACGGCAAAGAATACACAAGAGGACAACAGACGTTTATTAGATGCTAAGGTAACACGGGTAGTTGACGGTGACACCATGAAGCTGACTATCGACTCTAAAAAAGAAACAGTACGATTGCTACTAGTCGATACCCCTGAATCCGTTAATCCGAACATTCCTGAGCCACAGCCATTTTCGATAGAAGCCTCTGATTATGCCAAAAAGATACTTACCAATAAAGATGTGCAAATTGAACTAGATGTATCAGAACGAGATAAATATGGTCGTCTACTCTGTTATCTCTATATTGATGGCAAAATGTTTAATGAGCTTCTGCTAGAGCAGGGTTATGCACGTGTGGCATATGTATTTGCACCTAATACGAAATATGTAGATCAATTTAGAGCTATTCAGGATAAAGCAAGAGAGCAGGGAATCGGCATCTGGAGTATTGAAAATTACGCGCAAAACAATGGTTTTCATGTTCCAAAAACGAAATAAACATATAGTAATCAGGATTTATAGAGCTACCATGAGGTAGCTTTTTTTATATTAGGGAGAACATACACAGAATGGATGTATTTGACAAGGCGATTCTTTAAATGGGATACTCTAGTAGTTGGTATTAGTATCAGGTTACAATTCGAGGAGGATTGCCCTTATGAAATACTTCATTATTACAGGGACTTCAAGAGGAATTGGAGAGTCAATAGCAGAACAATTAGTCTCTCCTGATCACTATCTGTTTTGTATCTCACGTGAAAGAAATGAGAGTTTAGTGAGCAAAAGTAGTAATATAACCTACTATGAGTTTGATTTGAATCACATTCATCTGATTGAATCTCTGATGGGGAGTATTTTCAATTCTATTGACGTGTCAAAAGCGGAGGGAATCTACCTTATTAATAACGCTTCAATGATTGCTCCTGTCTCATTTATTGATACAGCTAGGGTTGATGAAATAACGGGAAATATAAATGTGAATTTATTAGCTCCCATTATACTAACCTCAATGTTTATAAAGCATACGAATGGTCTTCTAATCGACAAAAGGATCTTAAATATATCATCCTCTTCTGCTAAGAATCATCATCCTGGAATGAGTCTGTATTCAGCAGCAAAAGCAGGGTTAGATGTTTTTTCACAATGTGTGGGACTAGAACAGAATCCCTCTAAAACACCAGTTGGAATTATATCGATCTGGCCAGGAATGATTGATACCAATCTGCAAAAAGAGGCTAGAAGCCAGGATAGATCAACATTTCCATCAGCAGAGATATTTGAGGTGGTTAAGGAAACTGGGATGCTCACAACACCACAGGAAACAGCACAACATATCATTGAGTTTTTGTTTAAACCTGATTTTGAACATGGAGCAGTTGTGGATATTTACGACTATTCAAAGCTTACACAACATTTAGGTGTATCTGCAGAATAAAACAACTAGCTTTCCGAGGGGATTATGCGAGATATAGATAACAGCAGTTATTATTGGCTGGATGATGATCGGATCTGGATTACTAAAGATGAATTTTTGGAAAAGAACAAAGAAATATAAGCCATTAAGGAGAGAGGGTTCTGTTAAATGAGCAATTATATTATGGAGCTAAGAAAACTAGTAGGTACCAGGCCGCTTATTATGGCAGGAGCCTGTGTTTTGTTGTGTAGCGAGCAGCAATTACTATTACAACGTAGAACGGACAACGGTTGCTGGGGGTTGCCAGGTGGCTCGATGGAGCTTGGGGAGACTTTGGAAGAGGTGGCTAAAAGGGAACTTTTTGAGGAGACAGGTTTACAGGCCAAGGAACTTGAATTGTTCGACATGTTTTCTGGACAAGAGCTTTATTACAAATATCCAAACGGTGATGAAGTATATAATGTTGTAGCCGCTTATCTATGTACGGAATTTGACGGTGCGCTTAAAGAAGATGGAGTTGAAGTGCAAGAAGTCCGTTTTTTTAATTATGGAGAATTGCCTAGCGAGTTGTCACCTCCTGATGTTCCAGTCATTAAGAGATTTATGGATCGTTTTATGAAGTAAGATCACATCTCACTTAAAGTGTCACCTTTCCCAGGGAACCATAATACGATGAAATATGAACCATGACATTAGCCCGGAAAGGTGTGCGATTATGAACGGAACAATCCTCAATTTCTTTGCTGGCGGGAATACGGCTCACGGCTTTTACAGCCTCTATGAGTCGTCATTGCAAAATTTAACGCGTCTATATGTTTTAAAAGGAGGCCCAGGTACGGGGCAGACCAAACTGATTAGAGAAATTGGAGAGCAGTTGAATCAACAAGGTTATGAGATCTGGTTCATCCACACTGCATCAGATAACGATTCATTCGACGGTGTGATTATTCCCAAATTAAATATAGGAATAGTGGATGGAACAGCTCCGCGAGTAATAAACCCTGAACTGCCTGAAGAGTCCATCGTATTCGTAGATTTGGAGCAGGCCGCTGATCAGTTCCAGTTGTGCCAGCAGAAGTTGGAAATCGATAATTTAGTCGGAGCCATTAAACAAGAACATGAATTGGCTTATGCTGGCTTTGCTGAAGCTCTTCGCATTCATGACGAATGGGAAGCCATTTATATCGCGAAAATGGATTTTCAAGCAGCCGACGAGCTGACACAGGAGTATATTAAGCTTTTGTATGGTGATCAGAAATCTGAAAAATCCAGCCGGGTAGATCATCGTTTTTTAGGTGCGGCGACACCTAAGGGGGCCGTGGATTTTGTTCCTAATCTAACCTCAGGACTAAAAAGATATCTGGTTAAAGGACGTGCGGGCTCCGGAAAATCTACACTGTTGAAGAAAATAGCGGCTGAAGGCATCAAACGTGGTTTCGATGTTGAGATTTACCACTGTGGCTTCGATCCTAATAGCCTTGATATGATTATTGTGCGTGAACTTGGCTTTGCTATTTTTGATAGTACGGCTCCACATGAGTACTACCCAGATCGGGTAACCGACGAGATCGTCGATATGTATTCCCGCTGTATACTGCCTGGTACAGATGAAGAATATTCCGAAGCTATAGCCGGCATTAAAGAGCGATATTCGAGTACCATGAAACAATCCACACAACATCTTACAGACGCAAAAGTATTCCTAGGTGCATTAAAGCAAATCTATACTTCTACCCTGAATTTTGATCGAGTAGACCAGATTAAATCGCAGATTTTAGAGGAAATCAACGAGATTGTTGAAAGTCCACTGGAGGTTTAAACCTACATTTTAGATCGCTCTCTAGAGGGCGGTCTTTTTTTGTGAAAAAAGAAATTGGTATGGTACATACGCACCAATGTGGTTATTTCCACTGGAACTGTAACCAAGTATGCTCTCTCTAGTAACAACGATAAGGGAGAGAAACTTATGAATGATCAGAAAGTAATGTTTAGAACAGGGCTAAAAGATTCTATCGCAATTGTTGCAGGGTTTATCCCAGCTTGCTTTACGTTTGGATTGGTCGGTAAGGGGTTAGGTCTAGGAAGTATGGAAGTATTCTTATTGTCAGCGCTCGTATTTGCGGGGGCTAGTCAATTTATCGGGGTAAAAATGCTTGCCGCTGGAGCAGCCGCTCCAGTGATTTTACTGCTTACTCTGATCATTAACTTAAGATATTTGTTTATCAGTTTATCCTTTGGAGGGCAGTTAAATCGTAACATCAGTGTACTAGCGAGAACTTGGATTGGGTTCAGTTTAACTGAAGAGGTATATGCCGTTAGTATGATCCCTCGAGAAGAAGAAAATCGTAAAGCGGAGAATGAAAAAATGAACCAGCCCTTAGGACTTCCTTATCTGCTAGGCCTACAAATCCCTCCCTATGTCGCTAACCTGATAGCAACAGCTTCGGGGATCACCCTTGCCTCCTATATCCCAGCTTTATATTTACCGGCGCTAAACACATCATTATATGCCTTACTAATTGCACTTGTTGTACCTCAATTGAAAGGCAGCTTACGGAATATGGCTATATGTATATCAGCTGCAGGATCATCTTGGCTACTGAACCCTTTGCTGGGAAACTCTTCGATTCTTATAGCTATGTTGATCGGCATGGCAGTGGGCTCCTTAATTAAAGGGCAAGTCAAAGCGGAGAAGGGGGTATCCGTATGACTATATTAATCATCATAGGTATGGCTGTTATTACATTTTTATTTCGTTTTGTGCCTTTACTGCTTACGAACCATACGAATGGTTCTTCCAAAGTCCAAGCGCTGCTGGAGTATTTGCCTGTAGCGGTTCTTAGTGCGTTAACGGTACCTGGAATCATTCAGGTAGACCCAGATGTTAATCTTGTGGGTATCGCATCAGGGACTGTCGCTGTTATACTGGTATTAATTAGAAAAATTCCGCTGCTCTTCGTGATTCTAGGCTCTGTTTCCGCAGCAATACTCGTAAAAATGCTAACCCTATATTTTTAAAACAAAAGTCGGAACAGAAGGGGAGGACCTCTTATGAAGCATGATTTGCTGATCACACTCGATAAAGAACGACAGATACCATTTAGCCGTCAAATTTACGAGCAAGTTCGAAATGCTATCCATTCAGGAGCTTTAAGCGGGGGGGACCCCCTGCCTCCGTCTAGAACTTTGGCCAATCAGCTTGGAGTATCCAGAAGCGTGGTCCTTCAATCCTATGAGCTACTACAGGCAGAAGGGTATCTGGAGATGAGAAAAGGGGCGGGAACGTTTATTGCGGAGTTGACGTTGGAGGAGAAAGTTACAAAAGATTATGAGAGCCCTTACAATTTTATAACGAAGGGACCTGATATCCTTACGCTTAATCCTCCTTCTACTAGAGAAGTTGATCATTTGAACCCAGTATTTTGCGATTTTCGACATGGTGTACCTGCTTGGGATGCGTTTCCTATGGATCAATGGCAAAAAGCTCTAATGAATGCTTGCCGTCGCGCTTCACCGGATACTTTAGGCTATGGCCCTGCGGAGGGTTCCCTGGGACTACGCCGAGAAATTGCTCGTTTATTACGTTCCACGCGGTCTATGCCCGTTGTTCCAGAACAAATCGTGATTACTTCTGGAGCTACGCAAGCTCTTGACATTTTATCGAGGATTTTCTTATTTAAAGGTGATCAAGTCATTGTTGAAGATCCATCACATAGCGTTGTGCGTGAAATATTTTCTTTTGCTGGGGTAGAGGTCATACCTGTTAAAGTAGATCAAGATGGCATCTGTGTAGAAGAGATCCAAACAAACAGTGATAACGATAAAGAAGGTAATCTTAAAAAATCGCCAAAGCTAGTCTATGTTACGCCTTCTCACCAGTTCCCTTTTGGGACGACACTGTCCTTGAAACGAAGAGTTCAGCTGTTGGATTGGGCGAAAGCTAATCATGCTTTTATTATTGAAGACGATTATGACAGTGAATATAGGTACGAGGGTCCGAAATTATCCGCGCTTGCTGGTCTTGATGTTGAGGGTCGAGTGATTTATGTAGGTAGCTTTAGTAAAGTATTATTTCCTTCTCTGCGGATAGGTTATGTTGTGTTACCTCCGGCTTTGCTTCAACCTTTTTTAGCTGTTAAATGGATTACAGATCGCATGTCTTCTGCTTTGGATCAGGAAGCGTTAGCTGAATTTATACAGAATGGTCACTATGCAAGGCATGTTACACAAATGGGTAAGCTGTATGCCTCTCGTAGGGCCTGTCTCGTAAACAGCTTGAATACTGAATTTGGGAGTCGTGTGCGATATTATGGCGAGGAAGCGGGGCTGCACTTACTGATTGAGCTGGAGTCGGATGCCGAAGAGAATCGTATAGCTGAAGTGGCGCTCCGTTACGGAGTTCGTGTATATCCTGCATCTTCTTATTTTCTGGAGAGTAAACCTAAGGGACCTGTGTTTCTACTAGGCTATTCTAATCTTACTGAGAATCAGATTAAGATGGGTGTGAACAGACTGATGTTAGCCGAAGTAGAAGCGAAAGTTAGTAGTAGTCATTTGTAATAGAAATGTTGGAACTTTATCATATAACTTGTATGTTTCCTCTATAGTTTCAGCCTTCAGACATTCATAATAAAAGGTGAAGTTATTTCTAATTCTGGAGGTTCTTATGAAACGCTACATTATAGGAATTGATCTCGGCGGAACGAATATCAAAGCAGGAATTTACGATTTCGATTTTATAGCTGTAAAAGAAATATCTACACCTACAGAGGCAGCTAAAGGTCCATCACATGTACTGGGACGGATTAGAGAAGCTGTTCGTCTGATTACGGTTGAAGCGGATATTTCGTTTGATTTAGTAGAAGGTATGGGAATCGGAGTACCCGGATTACTTGATCCGGTAGAGGGCATTTCTTTTTTCTCGCCAAATTTTCCGGGGTGGGAGCAAGTACATGTTGTTGACGAGATGAAGCAGTTTTATGATTTCCCTATTTTCATTGATAACGATGTAAGGGTTAATCTGTATGGAGAATGGCAGCAAGGTGCAGGCAGAGGTTATAACAATCTAGTTCTGATTACTTTGGGAACGGGTTTAGGATCGGGTATTGTGAACAACGGGAGAGTAATCTACGGCACGTCTTTTAGCGCTGGTGAAATTGGGCATATGAATATGTACAGGAACGGACGACCTTGTAAATGTGGGAGCTCGGGCTGCTTGGGACGATATGTCTCCGCGCTTGGCATGGTGAACACTTTTAAAGAGAAGCTGAAGGAAGGCCGAACCAGCATGATTCAGACCTGGACAAATAATCAAGAAGAGCAAATTACCGCGCTAATGATATCTGAAGCCTACGAACTCGGAGACGCTCTCTCTATGGAGGTCATGCAGGAGACAGGGACTATACTTGGCTTTGGATTAGCGAATGTAGTGAATATGCTCAACCCTGATCTTATTATTGTAGGTGGGGGGATGGCAGCAGCGGGCGATAAGTTGCTCCAACCTGTAAGAGAAACTGTAAGTCAGCATGCGTTGAAGCTATCCGGCAGTAAGTGTGAAATTGTTCAAGCAGAGCTTGGGAGTCGGGCCGGAACGATTGGTGCCGCCTCTTATGCATTTGGTAAGCTCCATGAAGCAGATTAACTGAACGTTGCTTGTTATTTTTATTTTGACATAGAATGGAACCAGATGGAGCCGCCCGGAATACAACAGTAATAAAATCCGTGGAGGTGCTCATATGTTTGCAATCATGCAATTAATAGGTGGGGTGATCCTGTCTTTGGGATGGATTCCTCAAATAATTCAAATCCTCAAATCAAAATCCGTAGCCGATTTAAATTTGAAGTCGTATTTACTTATGCTGCTCGGAATTAGTCTAATGGAAGCATACGCGATAAGCTTGGCTGTTACGGGAGTAGGTTTAGCTTTTTTGATTACGAATACGATGTCCTTATGTGTTGTGTTGCTGGTTATTATTCTAGTGCTTAAATATCGAGCAAGATCATGATTGAAGTTAAGAACAAGAATCAACCATCGCCGGAATATTAATGAAAATAGAACTAACTTAGGTTAGTGAATTAGGAGGTACATTTGAGCGAAAAATATTTTACATACGAAATCGATGCAGTAACTTTTCAATTGCAAGAGCCTAGTGAGTTTTCTTGGCTGTCAAAGCTTGGTAGGGTGTTCAAAGTGTTCGATCAGCAGGACTCTGGAAATCTTTCTTTTGGTGTGGAGAAGGAGGGTCAGAAGTATTTTGTGAAATTTGCTGGTGCAAAGCCTTTGACTTACGATGGGAACCCCTCGGATGCTGTTGATAATTTGATTAAAGCTATTCCGTTATATAATGAGCTTGAATCTGAAGCGCTGATCTATCTGGTGTCACATTTTGAAGTTGGAGTGGGATATGCAGCGGTGTTTGAATGGTTTGAAGGTGAATGTTTGCATTCGCATTGGCTGTTTGCGGGAGAAGCTAAGTTGAACCATCCGGAATCGCCTTTTTACCGTTATAAGCAACTATCTATTGAAAAACGTTTAGCGTCCTTAGACGTAATCTTTGCGTTTCATGAACATGTTGAGTTGCAGGGTTATGTCGCTGTCGATTTTTACGATGGAAGTATTCTTTATAATTTCGCGAACGATGAAACAAGGATTTGTGATATTGATTTTTATAGACCTAAGCCAACTGTAAATGACCTGGGAGAGAACTTCTGGGGCTCATCGAGATTCAAGTCACCGGAAGAGTTTATCTTGGGTGCACCGATTGATGAAGTTACCAATGTATTCAATATGGGTGCAACAGCATTTGTTCTTTTAGGAGGAGCCTCCGACCGGTCGTTTGAAAAATGGGAAGCAAGCCAAGCGCACTACGATATTGCTTTACGGGCGGTTAGCCTGGAGCGTGAGCAGCGGTTTCAGAGTGTAGCGGAATTTAAATTAGCTTGGGATAAAGCGGGAATTGTTTGAGGCGGGTGGGAAGTGAGAACTGCTTAAGCTGCAAGATAAGAATGATAGCCCTGCTATTGTCACATGATATGATTTATAAATAGAACAAGCAGGAGGGATTTCATTGAAAAGAGACATTCAGCATGTTCCCTACGGCTATGAGCCACCGGTTGAACAACGTAAAGGGACGTTAGTGTTTTACGATTCTTTTGAACATATAACAGATCAGGAGCTTGTAATCGCGGCAAAAACGGCCACCGATCGGCGATTCACTAAGCTAGTGCTATATCCGCTTCATGAAGAAACGGTGAGACGGATGACCAAAGAGCCGGTGAGCGCTTATTATAAGCGTGAGGACCGGCTGCATGAATGGAAGAGGGAGCAAGGACTTAGCTTCATCACGGTAGAGAGTTTGGAGGGAAAGCGAAAGAAATATACTCCGCTTGATTCTGCGCTTCGGCATCTTGTTGAAATTTATCCTTCGCCGATTTTTCTGTATTTAACACCTGAGGTGGCGAATCAGTTTGCGTCTTACTCCTCTTTTGAAGAGTGGATTGTAAAGATCCGCTTATTGTTGCCATCTGCACCTTCATCACTTCATCCAAGGCTACTAAAATTTCGCCATCGCTGGGATGTTGTTGGAGAACAGAAAGATTAAGATTTAATGTGTGCTGCTCTGTTTACGTCTGTAATTGTACATTCTCCACTGATAATGGATAAAACATCCGATGCAAAAACCAAGTATCGCAACAGTGGCTGCCACTGCAACTAGCGCTGTGAAAATATAGGCAGCAATCGTCCACCCCGCGATGAAGCTGATCAGACCACCTGTGAGGCAGAAGACAGCAATCGTTTGGTTAAACTGTTGCTGTGACCAGTCTTCGAGTACATAGTGCGAACGTTCTTGTGTCAGAAACTTAGCAGCCAGTTTAATGATGGGATTATAATCGAACAAAAGTCCGAGCAATCCGGCAAACAAGGGCAGCGCAAGAATCCAGTGCTGTCCTGTTAGCCATGTCAATATTACAGAAATGACGATAAACGCCTGATTAGTCTTTACTAATGGTCCTGGAATTCCTTTGGGCACGACATGCATTTTATTCACACCTTTCTCATTGGAATAATTATAGTATACGCTGAGGTTGAGGGAATGGGAAGTAGATTACTTTGAATTTAAGTAATTTATATGTTGACATATCTCTTAAAAATATGGTTTTATTATGTAGACCAATTGTTATAATGCAAAGGAAGTGTCAGCTTGTCGAACAAGCCGAATACGCGTGAGGCGATTCTGGACACCGCTTCGAAATTATTTTTTTCTCAGGGATATCATGCAACAGGACTAAATCAGATTATTAAAGACAGCGATTCACCGAAGGGATCTCTTTATTATTACTTCCCCCACGGTAAAGAAGAGCTGGCTTTAACATGCATTAACCGGACTAGTCTAACAGTCGCTCAGAAACTGAACTGTCATATAGAGAGCAGCAATAGTGCAGCTGAAGCAATGGAGGAATTTATTCTAGGCATGGCTATGGATGCAGTGGAATCTTCATTTGAGGGGATTGTTCCATTTAGTTTTTGGTTAGCGGCGGAGACCTCTTGTATTAGTGAGGAGCTGCGAACTGCATGTAAATCTGTGTTTATGGATTTGCAGGATGTGATCAAGAAACGCCTTCTGGAAGAAGGTGTGGAGAGTAACACTGCAGCCGATAAGGCTTCAGTAATAGTCTCATTATTTGAAGGAGCGCTTCTCCAGACGCTGACTTTACGGGATGAACAGCCGCTTCTCGCGGCGGCGAAGATTATCCCAGCAATACTTGGTTAGAGATAGACAATAGATAAGAACATCAGGGGGATTAAGAGTGGAAGCAACTATGCAAGGAAAGCAACAAAAGGAAGTAAAGAAGTTTAAAACCATTCCGATTCTAGTCTCTTTACTACTTGCAGGATTTATCGGAATGTTCAGTGAAACCGCACTAAATGTAGCTTTAAGTGATCTTATGAATGTCCTCCAAATTACTCCAGCAACAGCACAATGGTTAACGACGGCTTATCTGCTTACACTTGGAATTCTAGTACCGATTTCGGGTATGCTGCTTCAGTGGTTCTCGACTAGACAGTTGTTTGTTGCTGCATTATGTTTTTCAATACTTGGAACATTTCTAGCTGCAGTATCGCCTAGTTTTGAGTTCCTTTTAACAGCTCGTGTGGTACAAGCAATGGGTACTGCGCTGCTATTACCACTAATGTTCAATACTATCCTTATCATCATTGCTCCTGAAAAACGTGGGGCTGCGATGGGGATGATCGGTTTGGTTATCATGGTAGCGCCAGCGATCGGTCCTACTATTGCCGGTCTTCTAATTGAAAGCCTTAGCTGGCACTGGATCTTCTGGCTGTCACTGCCATTCCTGGTGATCGCATTGATATTCGGGATCCTCTTCATGCAGAATGTAACGAAGGTTACGAAGCCGAAGATCGACATCCTCTCCATAGTGTTATCTTCAATCGGGTTTGGTGGGATCGTGTTTGGTTTCAGCAGCGCTGGTGAAGAAGCCGGATGGGGAAGTCCTAAAGTGATCATAGCTATAGTAGTAGGTGTGGTATCACTCTTATTGTTCGGTTTGCGCCAAATGAAGATGAAGCAGCCTATGATTAATCTGCGTGCTTTTAAATATCCAATGTTCTCCATTGGTGTGGCAATGGTATTTATTTGTATGATGGTTATTCTGTCATCCATGTTGATTCTTCCAATGTATCTTCAACAGGGTCAAGGGTATACAGCGTTCAAGGCAGGCTTGCTGCTACTTCCAGGGGGGATTATTAACGGATTGATGTCCCCAATCATGGGTCGTCTGTTTGACAAATACGGTCCCAAATGGCTCGTTATTCCGGGTCTAATTATTGCAGCTACTGCTTTGTGGTTCTTCTCCAGTATTACTGTTGCTTCTACGGTCGTATTCGTAATCGTACTTCACAGCACGCTTATGATTGGTGTGTCGATGGTATTTATGCCTGCACAAACCAACGGAATTAACCAGCTGCCGTTAGAATTATATCCAGATGGTACAGCGATCATGAATACATTGCAGCAGGTTGCTGGTGCGATCGGTACTGCATTAGCAGTCAGCATTATGTCCGCAGGTTCTAAGAGTTATATGAAGACTGTGGCCGATCCAGCAGATCCAGCTAATATGTTGCCTGCATTCACGCAAGGTGTACAAAATGCATTTATTTTCGGAATGAGTATGGCAATTGTAGGTCTAATCCTTGCGTTCTTCGTGAAAAGAGTAGTCGTTGATCATAAGATCAAAACTACAATGCATTAATCATTAAGATAACCAGTTAAAAGAGAGTCGAACTTCTAACAATTTGAAAAATCCTCCTACGAAAAAGTGGAGAAAAGCTCATGATTTTATGACTTTTCACTGTTGGGTCGAAGGGAATTTTATTTTTTTATGACAAAATTGATATTTGATTATCCTAAATAAACGGAGTATAGTAGCTTTTGTCGCTAGGGAAATAAATGCTAACTCGAGTGAGTACTCCGAACAATGTTTAAATAATCATCTGAAATATATGCCAAGCGTTGGTGTCGAGTTAGTTATAAGTGATTCTCATTTTTATGATTATTTTATTCAATTAAATAAATGACTTGAGGAGAGTTTTCAATGAACTGGAAAAAAGTTGGATTGTTAAGCGTTGCTATTGCACTAGGTTCTGTAGGTGGTATTGGTAGTATTCATACGAATACTGTAGCTGCCGCATCCTCGAAAGAAACTACAAACGTCTATAAGTTATTCCAACAGTATCTACAAAAGCCGGCATCTCTTGCTCACGCACGCAATTATTTGATTAATCATATCGATGAAGTGGATACTTTGACTGCGACAAAGATGATGCTACAGCTTGAGAATGCACAGAACGCGCATTTGCGTGTATACGCAGAAAAGGTTTACCCGGACAATGTTCAGAAGGCCATAAATACTGTATATATTAAAAGCAAAAGTCTTAAGTATACGGATCTACTAAATGCGATCAAAGATTCTAAAGTGTCCAACGTATTAATTGAAGGCTCAAATAAAGGGTATCAATTGAAGACCAGTGAGGGTATGTATTATCCAACCATGAATTATGAGAGCTTCAAGATTTTTAAACCATATCTTTCGAAGGATATCGCTGCTTACATTGATATTATGGCTACTGAGACCAATAATCCGAGTGTACGTGATGGGGCAGTTGCGATTAGCTGGACGGAGTTAACGAATAGAGTGCTTGCGATGGAGAACTTTGTAACCAAATATCCTTCTTCCAACCGGACAACAGCTATTAAGCAACACCTCCAAGAAGCGACAGGCTATTTATTGTACGGAGCTAACAACACTGGTGCATATGGTGATGATCAGCAAGTAATCAATCCAGAAGTTAGACAAGCCTATGAAGCCGCGGTGAAGAATGCCACTGGTGATAGTAAAATCATTGCGATTTTAGAAAAGCTGCTGAAAGTACTTGATTCAACAAATAATAAATTCACACCTGAAGTGAAAAAATTCATAGATGAGACCTTAAAATCAAAATAGTCGGTTGAAATCAAAATAGAATAACCTAATTAAAAGAAGCGATTCAACACCATGTTGAACTGCTTCTTTTTTTGAAGATTTGATTATGTTCTTCCTTATTTCTTTTTAAGAAAAATGCTGGGCTATATTAGTCAGATACTCTGCTTCATCTGTATTTTCTTTCATATGAATGAGCATCTTTGCATCTTCTCCAACAATGTACCGGAATTGACTTGTCCCATCTGTGGCGGCTTGATATATAGTTTCCGCAACAATTTCTGGAGGTGAAGCATAGGTGGGCTGTTTTTCCATCTCACCCAATTTACCCAAAAAAGCAGTAGTAAAGGGTTTATAATCTGTTAATGCATCATTAAAAAAGAACTCCATCGATCTTCCACCAAAGTCCGTTTGAATAGCACCAGGTTCAATTAACTTAACTTTAATGTTCTGTGATGCTAATTCATAAGATACGGATTCAGAAAAACCTTCTACGGCGAATTTAGTTGAATGATACAGAGACATCGTAGGAAAGGTTACTTTCCCTCCCATAGAAGAGATATTGATCAGTAAACCATCTTGATTCGATCTAAAATGTGGCAATATGGCTTTAGTCATACTAATAAGACCAAACACGTTCACTTCAAACTGTCTTCTGATCTGCTCATCTGTAGCTACTTCAATAAGACCCATTGTTCCATAACCAGCATTATTGAGAAGCACGTCAATTTTACCGAACCGCTTAATCGCTTCCGCTAACGCTGATTGAATCGTATCTGATTTCTCAACATCAAGCTGTAAAACCAATACATTATCAAGTGTAATAAGTTCACTTTCTTGTTCAGGTGAACGCATAGTGGCTACGACGTTCCAACCTCTTTCAGCAAAATGCTTTGCTGTAGTTCTCCCAATGCCAGACGAAGCACCCGTTATAAATATTGTTTTCATTAACAATTCCTCCTAAAAGTTTTCTGAGTGTTACATGTTTACTTGGTTCGTACAAAACTTACTTCGTAAGTACTAACTGCTCCATGTTTGATAACCCTTTGGCAATGATTTTGAGTTTTGCTTTATATTCTTCAATGCCAATTTGGATACAGATGATCTGTGCTGGATGCATTTCATCTTTATGAAGTGAATACTGCTCAAGTAACTGATCTAACTTATGTTGTGATTCCTCCTGTACTTGTTTCAACCAAAGAATAACCTTGTCATACCCAACAAATTCACCAAAGTATAACCTCATCATAAAATCAGATTTCTTAATACTGTCGGCTTCTAGTGGGGCAAGTAAATAGGAGTTAAAACTATCTCTTCCTTCATCCGTGATGTTTAAAAGATTCTTATTAGGCTTACCTGCCTGCTGCACATTTTCCTTAGTTATCAAACCCTCCTTTTCCATGCGAGCAAGTGTGGGATAAATCGTTCCATAACTAGAACTATAGAAATTAGAGAATACATCCTCCAATAACTGTTTTATTTCGTAACCAGTCTTCGATTCTTTCATAAGCATGCCTAAAATAACATCCTGACTGTTCA